>NZ_JBHTSL010000021.1:0-68722 GCF_042795115.1 Arthrobacter sp. NPDC056493
GCTGGGAACGCCCCCTGCTGCTACCTACTTGGGGTTCGGACTAGTTCAGGAGGGCGTCGACGAAACCCTCGGTCTCGAACGGTGCGAGGTCGTCCGCGCCCTCGCCGAGGCCGATGAGCTTGACGGGCACGCCGAGGCTCTTCTGGATGGCGACGACGATGCCGCCCTTCGCGGTTCCGTCCAGCTTGGTCAGCACGATGCCGGTGATGTTGACGACCTCGGCGAAGACCCGGGCCTGGTTGAGCCCGTTCTGCCCCGTGGTGGCGTCCAGCACCAGGAGGACCTCGTCAACCTCGGCCAGCTTTTCGATGACGCGCTTGACCTTGCCGAGTTCGTCCATCAGGCCCACTTTGTTCTGCAGGCGGCCGGCGGTGTCGATCATGACGACGTCGACTTCCTGGTCGATGCCTGCCTTGACGGCCTCGTAGGCCACGGACGCCGGGTCCGCGCCGTCGATGTCGGACTTCACGGTGGGAACCCCTACGCGCTGTCCCCAGGTGGCCAGCTGCTCGGCGGCTGCGGCACGGAAGGTGTCTGCGGCGCCGAGCAGGACGTCCTTGTCCTCCGCAACGAGGACACGGGCCAGCTTGCCCACCGTGGTGGTCTTGCCGACGCCGTTGACGCCGACCACCATCATGACGGCGGGCCGGTCGGCGTGCCGGTCAATCCGCAGGCTCCTGTCCATGGAGGGATCCACGATCTTGATGAGCTCCTCCCGGAGCAGTGCCTTGACGTGCTCGGGGTCGCGCGCGCCCAGGACCTTGACGCGTTCGCGGAGCGCGTCCACCAGCTGCATGGTCGGTTCGGTGCCGAGGTCGGCCAGGAGCAGGGTCTCCTCCACCTCGTCCCAGACGTTCTCGTCGATCTTGTCGCTGGAGAGCAGTGCCAGCAGTCCCTTGCCGAGGACGTTGTTGGACTTGACCAGGCGTTCCCGGAGACGGGTGAGCCGCCCGGCCACGGGCAGCGGAGTCTCCACCGGGATGGCTTCCAGGCCGGCAGCGTCATCCGGAACCTCGCCTTCCAGCCCTTCAAGGTCGACGGCGTCAGGAGCCTGGCGGTCAGCAGGCGCGGTGGGCGCGGCCGGGCGGTCCTCGAGAAGGGTCCCTCCGCCCCCGAGGGGCTCAACGGGGTCGTTGGCGTCCCGGGTGCCGCGGTACTGGTTGCCGGATTTCCGGGCCTTCATCAGCACCGGGACCAGCCCGCCGATGACTACCAGGGCAGCAAGAATGGGCAGAAGAATGGGGATGATGTCATTCACACCCCTAGCTTCTCACAAGCCACAGGCCCTTCTCACAAGCCGCGGGCGGCACGGACCGGCCCGGTCGCCGTCGTCCTGGAGGACCCTAGACGTCAGCTCCGAGCCGCTGGCTGATGACGGTGGACACGCCGTCGCCCCGCATCGTCACGCCGTAAAGCGCGTCGGCCACCTCCATGGTCCGCTTCTGGTGCGTGATCACAATCAGCTGGCTGGATTCCCGGAGCTCTTCAAAGATCGTAATGAGCCGGCTGAGGTTTGTGTCATCGAGGGCGGCTTCAACCTCGTCCATGACGTAGAACGGCGACGGCCGGGCCTTGAAGATGGCCACGAGCAGGGCCACTGCGGTCAGTGACCGTTCGCCGCCGGACAGCAGGGACAGCCGTTTGATCTTCTTGCCCGCGGGCCTGGCCTCGACCTCAATGCCGGTGGTGAGCATGTCCGCGGGATCGGTCAGCACCAGTCTGCCCTCGCCGCCGGGGAAGAGCCGGCCGAAGACACGCACGAACTGGGCCGAGGTGTCCGCGAAGGCCTCCGAGAAGACCTTCTGCACCCGGTCATCGACTTCCTTGATGATGTCCAGCAGGTCCCTGCGGCTGGCTCTGAGGTCCTCCAGTTGCGTGCTGAGGAACTGGTGGCGTTCCTCCAGTGCGGCGAATTCCTCCAGCGCCAGGGGGTTGACCTTGCCCAGCGACGACAGGTCACGTTCGGCCTTGCGGAGCCGCTTTTCCTGCTCCGCGCGGACGAACGGCACGCCCTCCACCACCGGCTGGCCCCCGGCGTCGACCGGGGCCCGCAGCGCCGCCCATTTGTCCGTGGAAGCGGCCGCGGGCAGGGGCACCGGCCGGTCCGGCCCGTAGTCTGCCACGAGCTGGTCCGCGGTCAGTCCCAGCTCGTCCACCGACTTCGTTTCCAGCGCCTCGATCCGGAGCCGCTGCCGGGCACGGGCCAGCTCGTCGCGGTGAACCGAGTCGGTCAGTTCCGCCAGTTCGCGGGCCAGCGCATCGTTCGCCGTGCGGATATTGGCCAGTTCACGGTCCCGCCGCTCCCGTACCTGCTCGGCGTGGTCCCGTTCCCGGCTGGCCAGCTCCACGGAGACATCGCTGAAGCGGATCAGCTGTTCCGCCGCGGCCGAGACTGCCGCCGCCCGCCTGGCCTGGATCCTTCGACGGCGCGCCCGCTCGGCCGCCTGCTCACGCGCCCTGCGTTCCGAGGCCGCCGCGCGTTCCAGCGAGGTGGCCCTGTTGCGGATGGCTGTGAGCTGTTCTTCCCGGCTGCGCAGCGACAGCCGGGCTTCCATTTCGGCGGACCGCGCCTGCGACGCGGCCAGGGCCAGCGCATCACGCTGCCCGGTAGACGGTTCCTCCTCGGCCGGGGCCTCCTGGGCCGCCGCCAGCCGGGCGGTCACCGCCGTCAGCGCCTCCTGTTCGGTGACGATGTTTGCCTCGGCACGGGCCAGCGACGCCGCCAGCCGTTCGCTTTCGCCGACGGCGCTGCGCAGGACCGAGTTGAGGTGGCCCAGCCGTTCGGCTACCGCGGCCAGCCGGGCATCCGATTCGTGCAGGCGATCCAGCGCGGCGTCCGCCCGTTCCTGCGCTTCAGAGCGGCGGGCCTCGGCGGCAGCGAGGGCAAAGCGGCACTGTTCCAGCCCGGCGGTGACGGCCGTCAGCCGGGACGCGGCGTCGTCGACGGCCGCCTGCACCTCAAGCAGCGAGGGCGCCTTCGCGGAGCCGCCGGTGACAGTCAATGCGGTGAACACGTCGCCTGCCAGGGTCACGGCGGTGAGGTCCGGGTGCCGGGCGACGAAGTCCGCCGCGGTGTCATGGTCCCCGACGACGGCGGTGGCAGCGAGCAGTGTCCGCACGGCCGCCGCCGTGGTTCCGGAGGCCGTCACCAGGTCCGCTGCCGGACGGGCACCGGCCGGCAGCGCACAGGATGCGGCGGCGCCTTCGGTTGCTGGCGTTCCTGCGGGAGGGGAAGCGGCCTCGAGCAGCAGAGTGGCCCGGCCGGCGTCGTCGTCCCGCAGGAGACGCACCAGTGCCGCTGCCGTTTCGGCATCCCGCACCACGATGGCGTCCGAAGCGCTGCCAAGGGCTGCCGCGACGGCGGCCTCATAGCCCGGTTCAACGGTCAGGGCCGCCGCCAGCGGGCCAATGGTGCCGGGCACCCCGGCACCGAGGACATGGTCGGAGCCGTCCTTGCGGTTGAGTCCCAGCTGCAGGGCTTCGTGCCGCGCCTTCAGCGCGTCCCGTTCACGGACGGCGTCGCGTTCGGTGCTCTTGAGCGAATCGATCTCAGCGAGGATGCCGTCGAGGGCGGCGCTGGCGTCCTCGTATTCGGCGTCAAGGGTTTCCTCGCCATCCTCGACCCCCGCCACCTGGGATTCGAGCGCGGTGAACTCGGACTGGGCGTGCCGGCGGCGCTCATCGCCGGCGGCACGGGATTCGCGCAGCCTGCCGACTTCGGCCTGGGCAGATTCCACCTTTGACCGTGCTGCCCCCACCTGGCCCGCCAGGCGTGCCAGCCCCTCACGCCGGTCGGCGGCGGCCCGCAGCGCGGCGGTGAGCCGCTTCTCCTCGGCCGCGGCGGCGTCCTCGGCCGCTGACTTGGCGGCAGTGGCGGCATCCAGCGCGGCGCGTCCTTCGAGGATGTCCCTTTCCAGCTCCGCCTGCTCGCCGCGGACCCGTGCGGCCTGCCGCTCCAGCTGTTCAGGGTCCCTGCCCGGCTCCGGCGCCGGGTCTGCGGAGCCAAGCAGGCGGCAGCGTTCCTGGGCCAGGGACGCGAGCGAACGCAGGCGTTCCCGTCCGGCGGAGAGCTGGTACCACGTGTCCCGGGCGGCGTTCAGCCGGGGGGTCGCCTCGGCCGCGAGCTGCTCCAGGGACGCCTGGCCCCTGCGTCCCTCGTCGAGTTGGGTTTCGACGACGGCGCGCCGCGCCTTGAGCGCAGACTCGTCGGCGATGTCCTGTGCCAGGGTGTTCTGGAGCTGGACCAGGTCATCGGCCAGCAGCCTGGCCCGGGCATCGCGGACCTCGAACTGGACGGTCTGCGCGCGCCGTGCCACCTCGGCCTGCTTGCCGAGGGGTGTGAGCTGCCGGCGGATTTCCGCGGTCAGGTCGCTGAGCCGCTGGAGGTTGGCCTGCATCGCCTCCAGCTTGCGGACGGTCTTCTCCTTGCGCCGCCGGTGTTTGAGGATGCCGGCGGCTTCTTCGATGAAGCCCCTGCGGTCCTCGGGAGTGGCGTGCAGCACCCGGTCCAGCTGGCCCTGTCCCACGATGACGTGCATTTCGCGGCCGAGTCCGGAGTCGGAGAGGAGTTCCTGGATGTCCAGGAGCCGGCAAGCCGAGCCGTTGATGGCGTACTCGGAACCGCCGGTGCGGAACAGCGTCCGGGAGATGGTGACTTCGCTGTATTCGATCGGCAGGGCGCCGTCGGTGTTGTCGATGGTGAGCGAGACATGCGCGCGGCCCAGCGGCGGGCGGCCGAACGTGCCGGCAAAGATGACGTCCTCCATTTTGCCGCCGCGGAGGGTCTTGGCGCCCTGCTCGCCCATTACCCAGGCAAGGGCGTCCACCACATTGGACTTGCCCGAGCCGTTGGGACCGACGACTGCCGTGACGCCAGGCTCAAAGTCGAACGTCGTGGCCGACGCAAACGACTTGAAGCCCCGGACGGTCAGACTTTTGAGGTGCAAGGTTTTTCAGATCTCCATAGGTGGCGGCAGCGGCTGCTTGTCATCCACCAAATCTAGTGGCTGGCGGGCCGGGATCCGCGGATTTACGGCGCTTCGGGCCCTCCGAAGCTGGGTGGCAATTGTCACCAGCGGCCATTGCGTGGCCGCGGCTGGCACACGGGGCAGGTGTAGGAGGAACGGTTCATGAACTGCTCGCGCTTCAGGATGCTGCGGATCCCCGCAGCCGCACAGCGGCGGCATTCCTGACCCTCCCTGCCGTAAGCGTTAAGCGACCGCTCAAAATAGCCGGACGCGCCGTTGACGTTGACGTACAGGGAATCGAAGCTGGTCCCGCCGGCGGCCAGGGCATCGGTCATCACGTCGCGGGCGGCGGCGAGCACGCGCTCGGCGTCGGCCCGCCGGAGGGTGTCGGTGGGCCGCGCATAGTGCAGCTTTGCCCGCCACAGGGCCTCGTCAGCGTAGATGTTGCCGATCCCGGAGACGAGCCCCTGGTCCAGCAGTGCGCGTTTGAGTCCGGTCTTCCGCTTCCGGAGGCGGCGGTAGAAAGTGTCAAAGGAAAAGTGCGGATCCAGGGGGTCGCGCGCGATGTGTAAGGCTTCCTCCGCAATGACCGGCACCGGGTCCTCCGCGATCCCGCCGGGCCCGCCGTCATCCGTGGGAACGAGCGTGGTGACGAACAGGCCGCCGAAGATCCGCTGGTCCACGAACCGCAGCTGCTCCGGCATGGTTCCCGCCGGGCTCAGCCGCAGGCGGATCTTCAGGTGCTTCTCGTCCGGAACGGAGCTGTCCTGCATCAGGAGCTGCCCGCTCATGCCAAGGTGGGCCATGAGGGCGACGCCCGGCACCCCGGAATTGGCACTGCCCGAACCGCCATGAGCGCGCGGGGCGCCGTCCTCCTGCAGCGGCATCCAGAGGAACTTGCCCCGGCGGACGACGTCGAGGACCTTGGCTCCCTCAAGGTTCCCGGCGAAATCCTCGGGTCCCAGGGCGTGCCGGCGGACGGACCTGGGGTCAACCACGTCAACGCCGGTGATGGTCCGGCCGCGCACCCAGTTGACCAGGCCGCGGCGGACCACCTCGACTTCGGGAAGTTCAGGCACGGGCGCTTAGCTGCCCGCGGCGGATTCCGACGGGGCCGCCTTGGCGTCCTCCGCTGCAGGGTCCGCGCCAGCGGGTACAGACTCGGCACCCGAGGCTTTGGCTTCCGCACCGGAAAGCTTCCGCCAGGCATCCGCGGCAGCTTCCTGCTCGGCTTCCTTCTTGGAGTGGCCGGAGCCTTTTCCGTAGGCGGTTCCGCCGATCTGGAGTACGGCGACAAAGGTACGCGCGTGGTCCGGGCCGGAGCCCTCCACGGCGTAGTAGATGCTGCCCAGCTGCCGTCCGGCGGCCAGCTCCTGGATGCTGGTTTTCCAGTCCGTGCCGGCACCGAGGGCGGCGGCGTCCTTCAGGAGCGGTCCGATCAGCCGCATCACCAGCTGGCGGGCGGTCTCGATGTCGTTGGACACGTAGGTGGCGCCAATGAGGGCTTCCATGGTGTCGGCCAGAATCGAGGCCTTGTTCTTGCCTTCGGTGAGCTTCTCCCCCTGGCCGAGGTAAATGTAATCCCCGATGCCCAGGCTGCGGCCGATGCCGGCGAGAGCCCGGGTACTCACCACGGCCGACCGGCGCTTGGCGAGGTCGCCCTCGGGAAGCGTGGGGTTGTCGCGGTACAGCGCATCGGTGACGGAGAAGCCCAGGATGGAGTCGCCCAGGAACTCAAGGCGCTCGTTGGTGGGTATGCCGCCGTTTTCGTAGGCGTACGAACGGTGTGTCAGAGCAAGACGAAGCGTCCCGGCGTCAATGAAGACACCGAGACGCTTCAGAAGCTCTTCAGTTGAAGACATCCTGATCAGCTTGGAGGCCGATTAGACGTCCGCGACCTTGCGGCCCTTGTACTCAAGGAACAGCGCAGTGCCAGCCGAGTCGGTGACGACCTTTGCCTGGTGCGGCAGGCTGTAGGTGACCTGGCCGTTCTCGATGGTCTTCACCAGGTGGGGGGCAGTTGCCTTCCACTGGGAGCGGCGGGCGCGGGTATTCGAGCGAGACATTTTCCGCTTGGGAACAGCCACGGCTAACTCATTTCTCTCTAGAAAAACACTTACAAATCAATTTTGCCGGTCAGGCTTAGCCAGATCAGCTAGGGCAGCCCAGCGAGGATCTACGACCTCGTGGTGGTGCCCCGGCTCGTCTTCCAGGCGCGCTCCACATTCGGAACACAGGCCCTGGCAGTCTTCCCGGCACACCGGCTGGAACGGCAGCATGGTAACAACTGCGTCCCGCAACACCGGCTCAAGATCGATCAGATCGTGCTCGACTCGACGTTGCTCTTCATCGTCTTCCTCGTCGGAAGGCAGTGCGCCTTCGTAGAAGAAAAGTTCTTGCACATTGACCTCAAGGTCATACGCAAGGGGATCCAGGCATCGGCCGCACTCACCTTTAACTTCGGCGAACGCGGTTCCTGATACCAGAATTCCTTCGTGTACGGCCTCAAGCCTCAGGTCGAGCTCGATATCCGAGCCTTCCTGAACGCCAATGAGCGCCACGCCGAGATCCCCCGGCGCGGGTACATGTTCCGTCAGTGTACGCATGCTCCCCGGACTGCGTCCGAGGTCCTTGACATCGAACATCAAGGGCGAACTTGCATCTCGCTTAATGAGAACTCCTGTTGAACATATGACCGACGTACCATCTTAGCCTGAACTCCCTGACGGACTCAAACCGGATGCCACGCCGGGGCACGCGGCCGGCGTGCACCGGAAACGTACCGGATAAGCCTACCCCCTGACGGGCTGGGCTGCTCAAGGCGCGCCCGAAAGAAGCCGTTTCAGCACCGACCTGGGCACGTACTCAGAGACACTGCCACCGAGGGTGGCCACTTCCTTGATCAGGGTCGATGACAGGTGAAGGTAGTGCGCTTCCGCCGGAAGGAACACGGTCTCCACTCCGCTCAGCTGGCGGTTCATCGTCGCCATGGGCAGTTCGTAGTCAAAGTCCGACGACGACCGCAGCCCCTTCACGATGGCGGACACTCCGCGCTGCCGGCAGTACTCGGCCAGGAGCCCTTCCCCGACGGGTTCCACGACGATGCCCCGAAGGGAGGCCAGCGTCTCCCTGGCCATCTCGATCCGTTCCTCGAGCGGAAACCGGTACTTCTTGGCATAGTTGGTGGACACGGCGACGATCACTTCATCAAACAGGCTCGCGGCTCTGGCGATGACCTCGAGGTGTCCATTGTGGATGGGGTCGAAGGAGCCTGGGCATACGGCGCGTCTCATGCTCCGAACCTACCGTATCGGCGGCCCGGGATACCATGACTGGGGCACCGGCCGCCCACGCGCCCGCGGCTGAAGAGAGTGCTGAACAGACAGGCAGGAAACCTATGACACAAACACTTCCGGCACCCTGGCAGCGTGCGGCCACCGGGGCGAACCTGCTGGCAAGTGACGGCGCTTTGGGCGTGACGATCTTCGAAGAGATGACCACGCTGGCCCTGCAGACCGGCGCCATCAACCTGGGGCAGGGTTTTCCCGACGAGGACGGCCCCGCGGAGATCAAGGCGGCCGCCCAGGCCGCGATCGCCGAAGGCTCCAACCAGTACGCGCCCGGCAAGGGAATCCCCCAGCTCCGGAAGGCCGTGTCCGCACACCAGAACCGGTTCTACGGACTGGAACCGGACCCGGACACGGAAATCATCGTCACCACCGGCGCCACCGAGGCAATCGCCGCGTCCCTGCTGGCCTTCGTGGGGCCCGGCGATGAGGTCCTGACCTTCGAGCCGTTCTACGACTCCTACGGCGCGATCATTGGGCTCTCCGGCGCCACGCATGTCACTGCCCCTCTGCTGGCCCCCGATTTCCTGCCTGATTCCGCAGCCCTCGAAGCGGCCTTCAGCGGCCGCACCAAAGTCGTGCTGCTGAACAACCCGCATAACCCCACCGGCGCGGTCTTCCCGCGCGAGGTGCTTCAGCGCGTCGTCGACCTCGCCCGGAAGCATGACGCGATCATCATCACCGACGAGGTTTACGAACACCTCACGTTCGGCGTCCGCCACATACCGGTGGCCACGCTGCCGGGGGCCGCCGACAGGACGGTCACCATCTCCTCGGCGGGCAAAACGTTCTCCTTCACCGGCTGGAAGGTCGGCTGGCTGAGCGGCCCCGACGACCTGGTAGCGGCGGTCCGGACCGTGAAGCAGTTCCTCACGTACAGTTCCGGCACCCCGTTCCAGAGCGCCATTGCCACCGGACTGGCCCTGCCCGACGAGTTCTACGAGGGCATCTCCGCCACGCTGCGGAAGAAGCGCGACATCCTGAGCGAGGGGCTGCGCGCGGCCGGCCTGGACGTGTTCACGCCCGACGGCACCTACTTCGTCAACGTGGACACCTCGCCGCTGGGCATCCGGGACTCGGTGGACCTGGCCCGCCGCCTGCCCGGGCTGGTGGGCGTGGCGGCGATCCCGGTGCCTGTGTTCTGCCACCCCGAGGGCGCAGAGCGGACGCGCAGCCTGCTGCGGTTCGCGTTCTGCAAGCGCGACGAAGTCCTCGAGGAAGCCGCCGCACGGCTGGCGACGCTCCAGGACAGGCTCTGACCATGGCCGACGGCGGCGCCCGGGCCACGCGCTTCCTGCGCGCCACCGGCCAGCACGCCGTCATAGAACCGGATACCTATACAGACGGCGGGTTCGTGCTCAGCATCGGCGGAGCGGAGCAGTCCCATGTGGACCTGGCCGATCCCGAGGATATCTTCTACGAATACCTGCGCCGCATCGGGCACATCGTGGACCTCGCCGCGCCGTGGGGTGAACCCATCCGCGCGCTGCACCTGGGCGCCGGCGCCCTGACCCTGGCACGGTATATCCAGGCGACCCGCCCCGGCTCCGTGCAGTACGCCGTCGAGCTCGAGCGGGAGCTGCTGGACTTCGTGCTCGAGCGGCTGCCGCTGCCGGACGGCACAAACCTCCACACCGTCATCGGTGATGCGCGCGCCGCCCTGTCGGAGCTGCCCGCGGACCTCCGTTTCGACGTCGTCATCCTCGACATCTTCTCCGGGCCGGAGGCGCCCGCGCATATCGCCTGCACAGAGTTCTACCAGGAAGCCGCCGCACGCCTCACGGAACGGGGCGTGCTGATCGTGAATGTCGGCGACGAGCCGGGCCTGACGCTCGTGCGGAGCCAGGTGGCAGCGCTGCGAAGGGCCATGACGGACGTCGCCGCCTGTGCCGAATCGGGGATGTTCACGGGAAAGTATCCGGGGAACATCATCCTTGCCGGCACCAGGAAGCCGTGGCCGCCCCCGTGGTCCGCCGCCCTCACGGCACGCGGACCCCATCCGGCGAAGGTCCTGGCAGGGGTGGAGCTGGACCGGTTGTCGGACTAAGCCGGTTGTGGGACTAGCGTCGCCTCTCAGACAAGGAACTAGTCCTCGGCCGCCAGCGCGACGTCCACTTCCTGGCCGCTGGACGGTTCGGCGTACCACAGCCGGGTCTCGCCGTATTTCTTCTCGGCGAAGCGCTCCAGTCCTTCCGGCCACCCGGGTTCGGTAGCCCGCGATGAACGTTCGACCACCACCACCGCCCCCTCGCTGAGGTGCGGTGCAAGCTTCTCCAGGACAGACGCCAGCGCCGGCTCTTCGAGGGGGTATGGCGGATCCAGGAAGGCGACGTCCCATCTGGCGTCCCCGGAGACGCGGTCGAGGAAGGACTCCACCTTGGAGCGGTGGACCGTGACGGCCTTGCGGTCCAGGACTCCGTTGATGAGATCGGCGTTGCGCTGGCACACGGCGCTGGCCTTCGCGTCGAACTCCACGAGATCGACGGTTTCAGCTCCTCTGCTGGCGCTCTCCACCCCAAGCGCCCCCGACCCGGCGTACAGGTCCAGGACCCGGGCACCGCCGAGCACGTCGAACGCGTCCAGCCGGGAAAACAGTGCCTCCTTGACCCGGTCCGTGGTGGGTCGCGTCAGGGACCCCGACACGTTGGCCAGCGGGGTTCCGCCAGCGGCACCGGCAACAATCCTGCTCATGCCCCGGCCCCCGCCAGTGCCGGCCCGGGCGGAAGGGGGTTCGTGCTAGCCGCGTTCAAGGAACGCCTCCTTCTCGGGATTCAGGTACTCGTCAATGGCCTCGGCAAGCGCCGCGTAGCCGGTCAGGGCGGCGTCTGCGGCGACGATCTTCTGCGCGTCCTGGCGGGCCCGGGCGATGATGTCCTCGTGCTCGAGCACGCGGAGCAGCTTCAGCGTGGACCGGCCACCGGACTGCGAGGCTCCGAGGATGTCGCCCTCGCGGCGCAGCTTCAGGTCCTCCTGGGACAGCTCGAATCCGTCGGTGGTGGCCGCCACGGCGTCCAGCCTGCGCCGGCTCGGGTGCCCCGGTACGAGCGTGGTCACGAGCAGGCACGTGCCCGGCAGCCCGCCCCGGCCCACGCGCCCGCGGAGCTGGTGAAGCTGGGAGATGCCGAAGCGGTCCGCGTCCAGGATGACCATCAGGGTGGCGTTGTGCACGTCCACGCCCACCTCGATGACGGTGGTGGAGACGAGCAGCTTGGTCTGGTTGGCGGTGAAGGAAGCCATGGTCTCTGACTTCAGCACCGGGTCCTGGCGTCCGTGGAGCGGCGCCAGCGCCACTCCGGCCAGGGCCGGTTCCTCTTTGAGGTGCTCGACGACGGCGGTCACGGAGGCCAGCTCGCGTGCGGATCCGTCCCCCTCCAGTTCCCCGGGGTCAGGTTCCGCTTCACCGGGAGTGAAGTCGCCGTCGTCGTCCGCCCCGATCTTGGGGCACACGACGTACACCTGGTGTCCTGACTCGATCTCCTCACGGGCCCGGGACCAGATGCGGGCTGCCCAGGCGGGGTTCTCCGCGAGTCCCACGACGTGTGTGGTGATGGGCGCACGGCCTGCCGGCAGTTCGTCAAGCACGGACGTTTCGAGGTCGCCGAACACGGTCATGGCCACGGTCCTGGGGATCGGAGTGGCGGTCATGACCAGCAGGTGCGGCGGCTTGCTGGCCTTGGCACGCAGGGCATCGCGCTGTTCCACGCCGAAGCGGTGCTGCTCGTCCACCACGATGAGGCCCAGATCGAAGAAGGTGACGTTGTCGCTCAGCAGCGCGTGCGTGCCGATGACGATCCCGGCCGTCCCGGAAGCGGCGTCGAGCAGCGCCTGCTTGCGCGCAGCGGTGGGCATGGAGCCGGTCAGCAGGCTGACCTGCACAGAATGGTCACCCAGTCCGCCCAGGAGACCGTCCCGGGCCAGCGGGCCGAGGGTGCGCCGGATGGAGTCGAAGTGCTGTGCCGCCAACACTTCCGTGGGCGCCAGCAGCGCAGCCTGTCCCCCGGCGTCGACCACCTGGAGCATGGCCCGCAGCGCCACGATGGTTTTGCCGGAGCCGACCTCGCCCTGCAGCAGCCTGTTCATGGGCCCGTTCTGCGACAGCTCCGCGGAGAGGGTCTTGCCGACGGCGGACTGGCCTGCGGTCAGGGTGAACGGCAGCTGGCGGTCGAAGGCCGCGAGCAGCCCCTCCGGCACGGGTCGCCGGGCGGTGGCCTCCTCGGAAGCAAGCTGGGCGCGGCGCCGGGCAAGGGCGGACTGGAGGACCAGCGCCTCCTGGTAACGGAACCGGTCCCTGGCCGTGCGCCAGTCCTCCGCGGTCTCCGGGGCATGGATGAGCCGGTAGGCCTGGGGCAGCGGCAGGAATTTCTCACGGGCCGAAATGGCCGCCGGCAGCGGATCCCGCAGTGCGTTCAGGTCCGCGGTTTCCAGCAGGGTTTTCACGACTTTCTGGATGGACCAGCTGGTGAGGTGTGCGGTGGCCGGGTAGATGGGGATGGGCATGGCTGCGAGCTTCTCCGGGTCCATGTCCGGGACATCCGGGTCCTCATCCAGCAGCTGGTAGTTCGGGTTCGTGAGTCCCAGGGAACCTGCATAGCGCGTCACTTTCCCGGAGAACATTGCCCGCCTGCCGGGCAGCAGCTCCGCCTTGGCGCGGCGGCCGTTGAAGAAACTGATCTTCAGCGTGCCCGTTCTGCCGTCGTCGGTAATGACGACGTCGGTGATGGAGCCTTTCCGGGCGCGCATCTGCCGGGTGCTGTTGGAGACGACGCTGGCGATGAGGGTGACGTCCTCGTCGAGCGGCAGTTCGCTGATGGGCGTCAGTTCACCCCGGTTGAGGTACCGGCGCGGATAGTAGTTGAGCAGGCCGCCCACCGTGGTGATGCCCAGGTGCTTTTCGATCACGCCGGCGGAGCGCTTGCCGACCCGGCGCTCCAGGCCGAGTTCGAGTTCGACATTCATCGTCCTTCTGCGCTCACTTCTCCCGACGGGTCCCGGGGCAGGGCGAGCTCGCTGACAGACACGTCGGCCGGATCGCCCAGCGACCTGATCATGGCAAGGGCGGGGAGCGGGTCCGGGACGTGCACGTGGACCCGCCACCGGTACCGGCCCTCGGCGTCCGCGGAAGGGCCGACCTGGCTCATGATTACGGAGTCACCGAGTTCATCCAGGCGCTGCCGGAGCGTGGCGGCGTCCAGCGGGGACAGGCTAATGGTGCACATGACCTCCACGCCGTCGTCGTCCGGCATGTCGGTGTGGATGTGGGGGTCCTGAAGGTCGTAGCCGTGCAGGCCGTCCAGCAGTTCGCTGCGCAGCTCCTCGCCGAGCACCGCCGAACGGAGGCAATCCAGAATCAGCAGCATGCCCACACCGCCGGCGTCCACTACGTGCGCGGCCTGCAGGGCATCAAGCTGCCCCTCCGTGCGGACCACGGCCTCAAGGGCAGCCTCCACAGCCGCATCCAGGACCAGTCCCAGCGCGTGGTTGCTGTCGTTGCCGTTCTGGCCTGCGTCGACGGCGGCCGCGGCCCGGCCGGCTGCTTCCATCACGGACAGCATGGTGCCGGGAACGGGGTCGCTGAGCGCGGACCAGGCCCTGATCTGGGCCCGGTTCAGGGCGGCCGCGAGGAGCGAGGAGGTCAGCCTGGCATGGCCGGCCAGCGGTTCGGCCGCGGCGCAGAGGAATACGGAGAACAGCGTGCCGGAGTTCCCTTTGGCCTGCTCCATCGCCGCCTGGCCGGCACGCGCCAGAACCGCACCCACGTCATTGTGCTGTGCATGGTGGCCGGCGGGGGCGGGTTCGGCGGCGGCATCCTGCAGCGCCCGGGATGCGGCACGGACGGTGAGGTACAGGTTGGTTCCGGTGTCACCGTCCGCCACGGGGAAGATATTGATGGCATTCAGGCGGTCGCTGTGGTTGCCCAGTGCGGTTTCGGCCTTGCCCAACCACCGCTTCATCGCTTGCGCGTTCGCGGCAACCTTAGTCTGCAAAGTGATCCCATCCCACGGAGTCAGCGGTCCGTCCCGCGATCGTCACGCCCGGCGCCTTGTCTGCGCCGCAGGCCTGTACTGAGCCTATCCCAGTAAACCCGGGCGGCACCTGCACGCCCGCCGGGAATGTGGCCAGAAGCCCGTGGTCTTCCCCGCCGCCGAGCACCCAGGCGCGCGGGTCGGCGCCCAGCAGGGTGGCCGCCGGGCGGAGGGGCCCGGCGAGCCGGCCAAGTTGCCCCGGATCCAGGTCCAGCACAACGCCGCTTGCCACGGCCAGCCTGGTTCCGTCCCGGACCAGGCCGTCGGAAATGTCCATCATGGCCGTGGCGCCGGACAGGCGTGCCAGGGGCCCGGCCTCCAGGGGCGGCTCCGGCCGGCACTGAAGCTCAAGCAGCGACAGCAGCTCTGGCGTAAGGGAACTCACATGATGACTGGACTCCAGCAATGCCAGCCCGGCGGCGGCCCAGCCTGCCCGCCCGGCGATGGCCACCGTGTCACCTTCGCGGGCACCTGACCGCAGGACCGGCTGGCCGCCGTCGAGCGTGCCGAGGACTGCAACCGTGACGGACAGCTCGCGGCCGCGGCCAAGGTCGCCGCCGGCGACAGAGCAGGCGCCCGCCCCCAGCTTGCTGATGGCAGCGGTGAGGCCGTCCGCCAGGTCCTCCACCCATCCGACCGGCGTGGCCGGGGGCATGGTCAGGCTGACCACCATGGAGGTTGCCGACGCGCCCATGGCGTTGATGTCGCTGAGGTTCTGCGCGGCGGCTTTCCATCCGACGTCATAGCCGGTGGTCCGGTAGCCGTTGTTCCACTCAAGCCGGAAGTCCTGGTCCTGGACCTGGGTGTCGATGCTGATGACCGTCCTGCCGTCCGGAACCGCAACAATGGCGGCGTCATCGCCCGGTCCAAGGACCACGGCTGCACTGTGCAGGGCGCTGAGTTCCAGGCGCGGGAAAATCCGTGCCAGAAGCTCCGCTTCGGACAGTTGGGCGACAGTCAATGGTGTTTGAGGCACGCCACTACGCTACCGCCACGGACGGACATTTTCGGCTGGCGTGTTTCCGCCCCGGCAAGCAAGGAGTGCGGACGGCACTTCGGCGGTCCGTCCGGCTCCGCGCGGAACGATAGGCTTGAAGGATGCATTACCCGCCTGTCCACAAAGCTGCCCAGAAACCTGCCCAGAAATCCGTCCGCAGGCTTGGGCTGGCAGCGGCCGCCGCGCTCACTGGACTGGCGCTGGGCGGCTGTTCACCCGCCGTCGACGTCGCCCCCGCCGCCGACGCAGCCAATCCGGCCTGCGCGCCGATGATGGTGGCACTTCCGGATGCCATCGGCGATGCCCGCCTGCGGAAGACGAACAGCCAGGCCACAGCCGCCTGGGGAGACCCGTCGCAGGTGGTCCTGCGGTGCGGGGTCAACGTCCCCGGACCCACCACTGACCGCTGCGTCAGCGTCAACGACGTCGACTGGGTGATCAAGGAGGGCAACCCCGTGTGGACGCTGACCACCTACGGCCGGGAACCCGCCACGGAAATCCTGATGGATCCGGACAAGATCAGCTCGGCCACTGTCCTCGCTGATCTGTCCGGCGCAGCCGCGAAGATCAAGGCCAGCCGCAAATGCGTGGGCCAGCAGGAAGTCCAGGACCTGCCCACCAGCAAGTAGGCAGGAATCTAGCGCAGGCCCGTTTTGCGGGTCAGCGCCAGGTGGATCAGCTCATCGATCAGGTCCGGATAGGACAGGCCGGTGGCTGCCCACATCTGCGGGTACATGCTTTTCGGGGTGAACCCGGGCATGGTGTTGATCTCGTTGATGATGAGGTCGCCGTCCTGCGTGTAGAAGAAGTCGACCCGGCTCAGGCCCTCCGCTCCTACTGAATCGAACGCCGCGGCAGCGAGCTCGCGGACGCGGGCAATCGCTTCCCCGGGCATGTCCGCAGGGCAGCTCAGGGCGGCCGCGTCATCCACGTACTTGGCCTGGAAGTCATAGAACTCGTGCTCACCGGCGGCCACGGAGATCTCGCCCGGCAGTGACGTGCGGGGCGCATCGCCACCGCGCCCCTCGAGCACGGCGCATTCGATTTCCCGGCCCACGATGCCGGCCTCAATCACCAGTTTTGGATCATGCTCCCGGGCCGCCTCGATTGCGGCGTCCAGGGCGTCGAGCGAATCGACCTTGGAGATGCCCATCGAGGATCCGGCGCGGGCGGGCTTGACGAACACCGGGAAGCCCAGCAGGTCGACCTGCTTGCGGACGGATTCGGGATCATTGCGCCACTGCCGGTCGGTCACTGCGATGTACGGACCCACTTTCAGGCCGGCGGCCTCGAAAACCACCTTCATGAAGTGCTTGTCCATGCCCACGGCCGAGGCCAGCACGCCGGCGCCGACGTAGCGGGTGTCGGAGAGCTCCAGGAGCCCCTGGATGGTGCCGTCCTCGCCGAATGGCCCGTGCAGCAGCGGGAACACCACATCAACGGCGCCAAGTTCCTGCGGCACTTCGTTGGGGGCCGTCACGATGAGCTGGTGCTCGCCGCCGATTTCCGTGAGGCTTACCGTCTGGGCCGACGGCGGGACCTCGGGAAGCGAGGTGGCGGAGAGGGACCACTGGGCTGTGTCCCCGGACGCAAGCACCCACTGGCCGGATTTAGCGATGCCGATAGGAACGACGTCGTACTTGTTCCGGTCGATGGCCCCCAGCACTCCGGCAGCGGTTACGCAGCTGACGGCATGCTCACTGGAGCGGCCGCCAAAGAGGACGGCGACCCGCGGCTTGGCTGGGGCAGGTGCGCTTTGGTTCGTTGTGTCCGCTGCGGTCAAGTTTTCTTCCGACACTGTCAGTAATCGCCTTCGGCTTTAAGTTCCCGGGACAGCAGCAGCGGCCCGAGTTGGTCAACGGACAATTTTCCGGCGAGGACCGCGACGACGGCCGCCGTGATGGGCATTTCGACGCCGAGCTTGCCGGCCAGTTCGTGGACGGCCTGGCCGGACTTGATGCCTTCAGCCGTCTGGGTCATTTTCTGGGCGACCTCGTCAAGCGTAAGTCCCTGTCCCAGCAGGCGGCCCGCGGTGTGGTTCCGGGACAGCGGCGACGAGCATGTTGCCACCAGGTCCCCGAGACCGGCCAGCCCGGCCATGGTGTGGGCCTTGCCGCCAAGGGCCAGGGCCAGGCGGGAGGTTTCGGCCAGGCCGCGGGTAATCACTGAGGCCTTGGTGTTGTCCCCCATCTGCTTACCCTCGCAGATGCCCACGGCCAGCGCGATGACGTTCTTGACGATTCCGCCGATCTCGACGCCGACGATGTCAGAAGTGGTGTAGGGACGGAAGTACGGGGCGGTGCAGCTTCTGGCGATCCAGCCGGCCGC
The DNA here is from genome assembly GCF_042795115.1 of Arthrobacter sp. NPDC056493. Classification (NCBI taxonomy): domain Bacteria; kingdom Bacillati; phylum Actinomycetota; class Actinomycetes; order Micrococcales; family Micrococcaceae; genus Arthrobacter; species Arthrobacter sp. NPDC056493. The sequence continues at coordinate 17,663 of NZ_JBHTSL010000021.1, forward strand.
GGCGGAGTCGGGGCAGGCGACGACCGAGGCCGTGGGCTCCTCCCGGGCGATCTCCATGGCCAGGTTGGGGCCGGAGACGACGGCGATGCGGTTGGCGGGAATGTCAAGTTCCTCGGCGATCACCTCGCTCATCCGTGCGTCCGAGCCCAGTTCGAGGCCCTTCATCAGGGACACCACGAGGGCCTCGGGCCCGACCAGGGGCTTCCATTTGCGCAGCTGGAGCCGCAGCGACTGGGCGGGAACGGCGAGGACCACGAGGTCAGCTCCGGACAGCACCTCCGCCACATCCGTGGAAGCGGTAATGCTCGGCGGAAGGTCGATGTCCGCGAGGTACTGGGGGTTGCGGTGGTTGTTGTTGATCTCAGCAACGACTTCCGCCCGGCGTCCCCAAACCCGGATCCGGCGGTCAACGCCCGAGGCGGTGGCGGCGTCGGCCAGGGTTTTCGCGAACGTGGTCCCCCACGAACCGGCGCCCAGGACTGCCACGGACACGGCCGAACCGGGCCGGCCGTGGACAGGCGTCATTTCCCGCCCCGCTCGACGTCGCGGCCGTGCTTCGTCTGGTTGTGGGCGGTCGGGTCCCAGCGCCGGGCCGGCGCCTGCTCCCCGCGGAGTTCGGCCAGGAGCCCGGTCACGGCGTCCATGATGACGTCCGTGGCCTCGGCCAGGGTGGCCTTGTCCCGGGACCGGCCCACGAAGCGGGAAAGGTCAACGGGGTCGCCGATCCGGATCCTGGACGTCTTGCGCGGGAACAGGTGGAACCGCTTGGCGTAGCGGGGAAACAGCTCGTGCGCGCCCCAGTGCGCCATCGGCACCACCGGGATGCCGGTCTCAAGCGCCAGGCGGGCGGCGCCGGTGTGACCCTTCATCGGCCACAGGTCCGGATCGCGGGTCAGCGTACCCTCGGGGTAGATGATGATGGCTCCACCGTCAGCCACAATCTCCTGGGCGAGCTGCAGCGAGCGGTTAGCCCCCGCCGTCGAACGTTCCACCGGAATCTGCTTGGTGGCATGCAATACCTGGCCAACCACCGGGACCTTGAAGAGGCCCGACTTCGCCAGGAAGTGCGGGGCGCGCTTGTTGCTGTACAGCATGTGCCCGATCACGAGGGGGTCGATCTCGGTGCAGTGGTTGGGCACGGCGATGAAGCCGCCCGCGGGAAGCTTGTCCGTGCCCTCCCATTTCTTGTTCATGACCAGGTTCAGGACCGGCCGGACAATGCCGGCGATAATCACAAACGTTATGTGGCTTTTGGCCGATTCTTTCACCGGGCCCCCGCTACTTCGCCGACGAGATGTCGAAGTCGGCGCCGAGCCCGGCCAGCTTCTCCGTGAACCGCTCGTAGCCGCGGTTGATGATGTCGATGCCCGTCACCCGCGAGGTGCCCGTGGCGGCCAGGGCGGCGATCAGGTGGCTGAAGCCGCCGCGGAGGTCCGGCACGTCAATGTCGGTTCCCTTGAGCTGAGTGGGACCCGAGATGACGGCGGAGTGCAGGAAGTTCCGCTGCCCGAAGCGGCACGGCACGCTGCCCAGGCATTCCCGGTGGACCTGGATACTGGCGCCCATGCGGATGAGGGCGTCCGTGAAGCCGAAGCGGTTCTCGTAGACGGTCTCGTGCACGATGGACACGCCCTCGGCCTGGGTCAGCGCCACGACGAGCGGCTGCTGCCAGTCGGTCATGAATCCCGGGTGGACGTCCGTTTCGAGGACCAGGGGGCTGAGTTTGCCGCCGCGGTGGTAGAAGCGGATGCCGTCCTCGCCGATGTCCATGCCGCCGCCCACCTTGCGGAAGGTGTTCAGGAAGGTCATCATGTCCCGCTGCGAGGCACCTTCGACGAAGATGTCGCCGCGCGTCACCAGCGCCGCCGACGCCCAGGAGGCCGACTCGTTGCGGTCAGACAGTGCCCGGTGGTTATAGCCGCCCAGGTCGCGGACGCCCTCGATGCGGATGGTGCGGTCCGTCTGGACGCTGATGATGGCGCCCATCTTCTGGAGCACGGCAATGAGGTCGACGATTTCGGGCTCGGTGGCGGCACCGGAGAGTTCGGTGATGCCTTCGGCGCGCGTTGCGCTCAGGAGGACCTGTTCCGTGGCACCGACGGAGGGGTACGGCAGGGAGATCTTGGCGCCGTGCAGCCCCTTGGGCGCGGAAATGTGGATGCCGCCCGGGCGCTTCTCGACGACGGCACCGAACTGCCGCAGCACGTTCAGGTGGTAGTCGATGGGCCGGTCGCCGATCTTGCAGCCACCCAGGTCCGGGATGAAGGCCTCGCCGATCGCGTGGATCAGGGGTCCGCACAGCAGGATGGGAATCCGGGAGTCACCGGCGTGGGCGTCGATGGCCGTGCTCGGCGCCGTCTTGGCCGCCTTGGGATCCAGGGTCAGGTCGCCGGTGACGGGGTCCTTCTCGACGGTCACGCCGTGCAGCTGGAGCAGGCTGGTGACCACCTCCACGTCCTTGATCTCCGGAACGTTCCGCAGCACGGAAGGCTCGTTGCCCAGCAGGGCAGCCACCATGGCCTTGGGCACAAGGTTCTTGGCACCCCGGACGCTGACACGGCCTGTTAGCGGGACGCCTCCGCGGATTGTCAGAACACTACTCATTTACCGGTTTCCTCACGACTACTCGCCCCCCAAATCCTTACAAAGGCACCAGCTAAGCATATGAGTTCGCGTTACCGAACCGAAATACTGACGCGGACGCGTGGGGCGCGGCGGCCGATCCCGGGGCAGCGGAAAGGCCCGCCGCGGCTGTCCGCGGCGGGCCTTTCCGGCAATAGTTTCCGGATTCCGGTCAGGAGGTCCTGGCCGGCAGCGTCAGGGGTTTGAAGGACGGCCGGGTGGCTTCGTAGGCCGTGATGTCCTCCTCGTGCTGCAGGGTCAGCCCGATGTCATCGAGGCCTTCGAGCAGGCGCCAGCGCGTGTAGTCGTCGATCTCGAACGGCGCCACCACGTTGCCGCAGGTCACGGTCTTGGAGGCGAGGTCAACGGTCACCTCGGTCCCGGGGGCGTTCTCGAGCGTCTTCCAGATGAGCTCAATGTCATCCTGGGCAACCTGGGCCGCAAGGAGTCCCTGCTTGCCCGAGTTGCCGCGGAAGATGTCGGCGAAACGGGAAGAGAGGACGGCACGGAAGCCATAGTCCTTGAGCGCCCAGACGGCGTGCTCACGGGAGGAACCGGTGCCGAAATCGGGGCCGGCCACCAGCACGGACCCGGCGTTGAACGGCTCCTGGTTCAGGATGAAGGAAGGGTCCTTGCGCCACGCTGAGAACAGCGCGTCTTCAAAGCCGGTGCGGGTGATGCGCTTGAGGTAAACGGCCGGGATGATCTGGTCCGTGTCAACGTTGCTCTGGCGCAGCGGGACGCCGACGCCGGTGTGGGTGGTGAACTTTTCCATGGCGTCTTCCTAGGCGGCGTCGGTGGTGAGGGCTGCGGATTCCGGTGCCGGTTCGAGGTCCGACGGCGAACTCAGCGTTCCGCGGACGGCCGTTGCGGCTGCAACCACCGGGGAAACGAGGTGCGTACGGCCGCCCTTGCCCTGCCGGCCTTCGAAGTTGCGGTTGGAGGTGGAGGCGCACCGCTCCCCCGGCTCCAGCTGGTCCGGGTTCATGCCCAGGCACATGGAGCAGCCGGCGAAGCGCCATTCTGCGCCAAAGTCCTTGAAGACCTTGTCCAGGCCCTCAGCCTCGGCCTCAAGCCGTACGCGGGCCGAGCCGGGGACTACCAGCATCCGGACCTTCGGGTCCTTCTCGCGGCCGCGGATGATGTCCGCCGCGGCGCGCAGGTCCTCGATGCGCGAGTTGGTGCAGGAGCCCAGGAAGACGGTGTCCACCCGGATGTCCTTCATGGGCGTTCCGGCTTCCAGGCCCATGTACTGCAGGGCACGTTCCGCGGCGGCCTTGGCGTTCTCGTCGCCGAAGTCTTCCGGGGACGGCACCTTGGCCGACAGCGAGACGCCCTGGCCCGGGTTGGTGCCCCAGGTGACAAACGGCTCGAGGGTGTTTGCGTCCAGGTCAACCTGGGCGTCGAAAACGGCGTCGTCGTCTGTGCGCAGCGTGTTCCAGTACTCGACGGCGGCATCCCAGTCGGCGCCCTGCGGCGCGTGCGGCCGGCCGTTGACGTATGCGTAGGTGGTCTCGTCCGGAGCCACCATGCCTGCGCGGGCGCCGGCTTCGATGGACATGTTGCAGATGGTCATCCGGGCATCCATGGACAGCGCACGGATGGCCGAGCCGCGGTACTCCAGGACATAGCCCTGCCCGCCGCCGGTGCCGATCTTGGCGATCACAGCGAGGATGATGTCCTTGGCGGTCACGCCGGGGCGCAGCGTGCCCTCGACGTTAATGGCCATGGTCTTGAACGGCTTGAGGGACAGCGTCTGGGTGGCCATGACGTGCTCCACCTCGGACGTGCCGATGCCCATGGCCAGCGCACCGAACGCGCCGTGCGTGGAGGTGTGCGAGTCGCCGCACACCACTGTCATGCCCGGCTGGGTCAGTCCCAACTGCGGACCCACAACGTGCACAATGCCCTGCTCGGCGTCACCGAGCGGGTGCAGGCGGACGCCGAACTCCTCGCAGTTGTTGCGCAGGGTCTGGATCTGGGTCCGGCTGGTAAGATCGGCGATCGGCTTGTCGATGTCCAGCGTTGGGGTGTTGTGGTCCTCGGTGGCGATGGTGAGGTCCGGGCGGCGCAGCTTGCGGCCAGCCAGGCGGAGACCTTCGAAGGCCTGCGGGGAGGTTACCTCATGGACGAGGTGCAGGTCGATGTACAGAAGGTCAGGCTGGGCGTTGACGCCTTCGCCGTCGCCTTTGCGCACCACGTGCGCATCCCAGACTTTCTCGGCCAATGTTTTGGCCATGGCCATCTCCCTTCGATGCTGTTTGTTGTTGGATCCACTGAAACAGCAGACCCCTGTAATAAGCCAGTCCAAAGATTTGCATCTCAGATATTGAGACGGCAATATCAATACATGGACAATTCTAGTGGAGTCGGTGTCATTGATAAAGCAGCACAGGTGCTCGACGCGCTTGAGGCCGGCCCCACCACTCTTGCGCAGCTGGTCGCTGCCACGGGACTGGCGCGGCCCACGGTGCACAGGCTGGCGCTGGCGCTGGTCCACCACCGCCTCGTAAGCCGCGACATCCAGGGCCGGTTCGTCCTCGGCAGCCGCCTCGTTGAGCTGGCGTCCGCCGCGGGCGAGGACCGCCTCATCGCCTCCGCCGGTCCTGTCCTTATGCAGCTCCGCGATGCCACCGGCGAAAGCGCCCAGATCTTCCGCCGCCAGGGCGACTGGCGGGTCTGCGTTGCCTCCGCCGAACGCCCCATTGGCCTGCGCGACACCATTCCCGTGGGAACGCAGCTGTCCATGAAGGCCGGATCCGCCGCCCAGGTGCTGCTCGCCTGGGAGGACCACGACCGCCTGCTGGAGGGCCTGCAGTCCGCGCGCTTCACGCCCACCGTTCTGGCGGGAGTACGACGGCGGGGCTGGGGCCAGAGCCTCGGCGAACGTGAGCCGGGCGTCGCCTCAGTCTCGGCACCTGTGCGTGGCCCCTCCGGCCGCGTCATCGCCGCCGTTTCCATCTCCGGCCCCATCGAGCGGCTCACCCGCCAGCCCGGCCGGCTGCATGCGGAAGTCGTGTGCAACGCGGCCCGCGTCCTGACGGAAGCGCTCCGCAAGAATAACGACTAGAGGCGCGTAGGGGTGGCCCGCGCCGCCCATACCCGCGCGAGCGGTGGACCACTGTCCGCGGGCACGAACGCGCCCAACTGGGTAGCACTTCAGGGCGTTCCCACGGCTGGGAACGCCCTGATCTGCTACCCAGTTGTCGTTCCCGGGCGGATTCAAAAAAAGCTTTTGGATCACTCCCCCAAGCCGGTCCGCTCGGCCCTTAATTGTCAGTCCCACTTGGCAGACTGTGTTCATGGACGGCAGCGGGAATTCGGCACTAACAGCGGCGCCGCACGGCGATGCCCTGCACGCTGCCGCGGTTCCCGGCGACTTACGTGATGCCGAGTTCCGTTTCGATGCGCTCGTCTCCACCGGATTCCGGGACTACGGGTTTCCGTATGACGATGATCTCGACGCCGCGTATCCGGAATCTTTTCCGGAGGACCCGTTTCCCGAAGCCTTGTTTGCCGGCCGTCCTTTCGACAAGGACCCCCTCTGACGACGGTGCCTTTAACGACGGCGTTGCCTCCAGCCCGCCACTTCCTGGCACGTTGCGGCGCGTTCCTCTGCGCAGGACCCTGCAACCACCTCGGGCTCGTTTCTGCCGGCGGCCGATCTCACCGCTGACAGTGCCGGGCTGATCGACCAGATCCGCGCGGGCGAGAACACGGTTGTCGGGGTTCCCGCTGTACGAAGAGTTTGAAAGCCGGACGCAGCACCACGACCTGTCGGTCCAAGCCGGGCAGTACGGCGCAATCGGGCAGTAGTGTGGGCGCATGACCAGCTACGCAGTGTTCCTCCGCGGCATCAATGTGGGCGGCATCAACATCAAGATGGCGGACCTCAAGGAAGCCCTGAAGCAGGGACCGTTCACCGGCGTGAAAACGCTACTGGCCAGCGGCAATGTGGTGCTGGCCAGCGATCTGGACCCTGCCGGCGTGAAGAAGGAATTCGAGGCAACCCTAAGGAAGGCCTTCGGCTACGACGCATGGGTGGTGGTCCTGACCGCTGGCCGGGTGGCCGAACTTGTTGCCGTGTGCCGCTACCCCGCCGACGATAAAAGCACGCACACCTACCTCACGCTTGCCTCGGACACTGCTTCGCTGGACGAGCTGTTCGCCACCGGGAAAGCCCTGGATGGCGTAGAGCAGGAACGGCTCGGTCCCGAAGCCCTGGCCTGGCTGGCACCCGCCGGCGGCACCCTGGAGAGCCCGTTCAGCAAGCTGACTGCCAAGCCGAAGTACAAGACCTCCACAACCACCCGGAACCTTCGCACCATGGTTAAAGTCCGGGACGCCGCGGCGGCCCTGGACACGGCAGCCGGCTGACGCGCCGGCACTGCTAGCCCGCGGCGGCCCGCAGCGCCGCGTTGAACGCCTTCAGCCGCCGCACCTCCGCCTCCACGGGCTCCACAACAAGCTGGCCCGCCACCCCTGCCACGGCCGCGTTGAGCCGTTTCCTGGCCCTCGCGCCGCGGCGGCTGGCCACGCCGGCAGCGATGAATTTGGCCGTCACGGCAAGCAGGATTCCCAGCGCAGCTCCGCCGGCAATCATCAGGGTGGGGACCGGCCAGCCCTCCACCCGGGGCACTTGCGGGACAGGCAGCTGCAGGTAGCCGAGCCCGGCAAGCACGCCAAGCCACCCCAGGCCTGCCACGGCGGCAAGCAGCGCCAGCCACTGGATCACGTTGAACACACCCCACCACCAGGACTTCCGGCCAGCACCGAGGTCTGCCCCGGAAATGGCTTGGTCAAGGGCGTCCGGCAGCCGGTCCCTCCCCATCCGGGCCGCCGCACGGATGGACGCCCGCCACGGGCCTGGGGCACCCTCACTGGCGGCGTCGGCAAACTGGCGGACCGCGGCATCGCTCCGTGCCCGCTCCGGAGCGCCTGCCGGCGGCAGGGACGTCCGGTTCACCTCGGCGCTGGCATTGCGGCGCAGGTTTAGCCGGCGGAGCGGATCGGGCCTGAAGCGGACGAGCCACCGCGTCACAGGCCAGCCCGTGCGCCGGGTGGACTCGATCTTGTAGGACGAGGACACCGCATCGGCCACCAGCGGCACGTTGGCCGCCGTGGCCAGTTCGCCGGCGAGCCGGGCCACCATTCCGCTTTTCACTCCGGCGGCTTCCCCGCGCCCCGAGGCCTCTTCCAGCTGCGCCGCCGACTTGGTCACGTCCGCGGACAGACGCAGTGACCGCGCTTCCCGCTGCGAGACAACGCGGCGGATGGCAGCCCGGACACCGCCCACTCCCGCTCCGGTCAGCGCGGAGGCCGCCAGCACCTCGACAGCACCCAGCCCGTCGCGGGCCAGAATCCCGCGCAGCGACTCCAGCACGGGCTCGACGTCCCCTGCCGGAAGCCTGTCCACCTGGTTGAGCACCACCAGAGTGACGGCCCCGTGGGACGCCAGCGGAGCCAGGAAGCCGTTGTGGACGGCGGCGTCGGCGTATTTCTGCGGGTCCAGCACCCAGACCAGGACGTCCACCATCCCCACCAGCCGCTCCACGGTCTCCCGGTTCGCGGTGCGCGTGGAATCGAAGTCGGGCAGGTCCAACAGAATCAGCCCGGTATCCTCGTCGGCAAACCCGTCCACGGGATCGGCGAGATGGCGGGCGCGCACGTCCAGCCAGTCCAGCAGCATCTCACTGCCGTCAGCGCCCCAGACGCTCGCCAGGGGCTCGGATGTGGTGGGCCGGCGCGCCGCCGCCGTCGCGATTTCAGCGCCGTTCACGGCGTTGAACAGGGTGGATTTCCCGCTTCCGGTCGCCCCGAAGAAGCCCACCACCGTATGGTCGGCAGAGAGTGCCCGCCGCGACCGGGCACGCTCCAGCACCCCAAGCACGTCCTCGAGGCAGGCTTCGGGCAGCACGCCGTCGGCCAGTTCCCGCGCCTCGCCCAAGGCCTCCAATCGGCTTTGCAGCCGCGCCTCTTCCCTCGCCCTCCCCCGGCGGTTCATGTGGCGTCCGCCAGCCGCGTCAGCGCATGCGCATGTTCGGCGAGTTCGACGGCGGCCTGCCCGGCTTCCGGGTCCAGCCGCGAAAGGAAGCGCTCCTGCTCGGCCGCCAACAGGCCTCGGCACCTGCTGCTCAAATCGTTCCGGGCGGTCCGTGCGAGACGGCGCACGGCATCCTCGCCGAAGACGGCCTCCAGCAGTTTCTGGCCCACGACGGCGGTGCCTCCGGCGACGCCGATCTCAAGCCCGGTCAGCCCGGCAGTCATGGAAAAAACCACGATCATCAGGGCGGCGCCGAGGCCGTTGATGCCGAACGAGAGCCACCGTGCCTGCGTCCGCTTGTCCTGCCCTTCGGTCCTGATCAGTTCCATGAGGCCCGCCTGCCAGTCGCGTATCTCGGCTGCCACGAGATCCCCAAAGCCGGGGCTCGTTCCCGAGAGGTCATCTGTGCGCAGGAGTTGCCGGCCCGCCGGATCTGAGCGCCAGCGCTGGTCCGCGTCCTCCGCCGCTTTGGCGGCCTCATCGAGGATGACGGCCTGGAGGCCTGTCTCAATGGCGGTTTCCACTTTCACGGCGGGTTCGGGCTCACCCCGGAAGAAAGCCCCAAGCCGGTCGCGGAACCGCCCGACGTTTTGCTCCAGGCTCCGGAAGAACTCTCCCGTTCCCACAAAGTCCTGCCAGCGGGCCAGGACCGCCCCGCGGAGGAGAGCCCCGTCCTTGGTGGCGTCGATGATCCGGGTGCCCGCGCCCTGGTAGGCGGCACGCACGTCATCGCCCAGCAGGTCGGCCGCACGGCCCTGCTCCTTTGCGGCGTCGGCGATGCGTCCCACCCGTTGCCCAAGCTCCCGCACCGCGCCGTGCAGGGTCCGCCGCACGATGTCGGCGCGGGCAGCGGCGTCGTCGGAAAGGCCTCGAAGCCAGTTCTGCACGGGCTCCACGGTTGCCGGCGGCAGCATGCCGGAGCTGCCAAGGGGGACTTCCGGGACCACGAAGAGGCGGGCGGCGCCCAGGCCTTCCCGGGCCAGCATGCTTCGCAGGTCCTCGCTCACCTCGGCTTCCGCAGCGGGCGGCACACGGTCGAGGACCACCGCCACCATGATGTCCCTCGACGCCGCATTCAAGAGCAGCTTCCACGGAACGGCGTCAGCGTAGCGGTTGGCGGTGGTCACGAAGATCCACAGGTCCGCTGCCGCCAGCAGCTGCCCGGCCAGCCTGCGGTTCTCGTCGGAGATGGAGTCCACGTCCGGAGCGTCCAGCAGTGCGATGCCCTGGGGAACGGCAGGATCGCCCACGAGGACCAGCGACGAAACGGGCGCGGTCTCCGACGGCGTCCCGGACCGGCTGACAGGCGCAGGCGTGGCAACGGCCGGGACGGCCCCAGAGGCAGCACCCGGGACGACGGTTCCGCGGATCCGGCTGAGGCCGGGCAATACCCGCTGGTCCTCGAACCAGGCAACCTCCGAGGGGTGGTGCAGCAGGATGGGCTGGCGGGTGGTGGGCCGGATGGCGCCGGCGCGCGTGACCGGATGGCCGACGAGTGCGTTCACGAGAGTCGATTTGCCGGCACCCGTTGAGCCGCCGACGACGGCCAGCAGCGGAGCGTCAAGGCTGCGGTAGCGGGGCAGGATGTAGTCATCGAGCTGGGCTATGGAGTTCCGGGCCTCCAGCCGCGCCTGGTCAGCTGCCGGCAGGGCCAGCGGCAGCGAGACAGCTGCCAAGCCGCGGCGGACCTCCTCCAGCAGGCGCACGCCGGCAGGCTGCGTTTCCATTTCCTGGCCGTTGTTTGGCGGCATCCGATTGGAGGTCACAGCCTCATCATGCCAGTTCGGGCCCGCATTAGGTCGAACAAGTGCATTACCTGGCCGCAAAACGCCCAGCGGTCCCACAGCATTTTCGGGCAAAGCAAAACCGGCCCCGGGCTGTTGCCCGGAGCCGGTTACTTGTGACCCCAGCGGGATTCGAACCCGCGTTACCGCCGTGAGAGGGCGGCGTACTAGGCCGCTATACGATGGGGCCGCGTACTTTCCGATCGGCGCTTCCGCCGATCAAGCCAAGTTAGTGTTTCACACATTTGGCTTTGTTCCAAATCGATAATTTTCGATTCGCAACACCTGAATTTCTGCGGAAAATCCGGAGAAATTCAGAGCTGGGATACCAGGACTCGAACCTAGAATGACGGTACCAGAAACCGTAGTGTTGCCAATTACACCATATCCCATTGGCACTTTCGGGCCGGTCGAAAGTCTTTATCTTTCGCTCCGTGCCCCTCAGCACGAGTAATTACTCTACCCGAGACTTTTGCGCCGCACAAATCGGCGGGGCGTTACCTGCGCCACACTTTGGGAGTACCGCGGCGGGTGCAGGCAACGGGCCCCGGCCGACTAGCTGGACCCGGCCGGCAGCGCCAGCAGTTCCAGCAGCGAGGTGATCTCCTGCCCCTGGAAACCCGGAGCCTGCTCCCCGCTGCGGTTCAGCCAGATGCCCAACAGTCCTGCCGCCGTCGAGCCCTCAGCGTCCAGGAGCCGGTTGTCTCCTATGTAGAGCGTGGAGGCAGGCGTGCTGCCGATCAGCCGGACGCCTTCGAGGTAGATGGCAGGGTCCGGCTTGGGGACACCGACGGTATCGGTGCCCACAAGGAACCGGATACGTTCCAGGCCGGCGCTGTCCAGCTTCACCCGCTGGTAGTCGTGCACGTTGTTGCTCACCGCGCCATAGGGAATACCGGCCTCGTCCAGGACGTCGAGGAACGGCAGGACATCCTCAAAGGTCCTGACGTAGCTGGGTTGCAGCCGCGAGTAGGTGCTGAGCCAGTTGTGCGACTCGTCCCCCTCGCCCATTTCGACGCCGAAGTGGCCCAGCGCCGCCCGGCCCCGGAGCAGCCGCTGCTCGTTGAAGGTCAACTCGCCGGCGAGGTAGCGGTCGTAATAGTGGGTTGTCTCGTGCGTGAAGATCCGCCCCACCTTCTCCCACCCCGCCTGGTCCAGACCGGGCAGGAGGTGTTCACTGGCGTCACGCAGAGCCGTGGTCATGGCGTAGGCAAGGTCCACGAGGGTGTCGTCAATGTCGAACAGGACACCGCTGACCGCCCCGAGGCTGCGGGACAGGACGGCGGTTTCCACTGCTGGCTGTGACATCAGCCGCGGAAAGCGCGCAGGCGCGCCAGGGACGATTCCTTGCCCAGGATGACCATGGACTCAAACAGCGGCGGCGAGATCCGGCGGCCGGAGATCGCGGTGCGCACGGGGCCGAACGCGAGCCGGGGCTTGATTTCCAGGTCCTCCACCAGCGCCTGCTTCAGCGCGGACTGGATGTTTTCGGCATTCCACTCGTCGATCGGCGCGAGCGCGGCAATGGCGGCATCCAGCACTTCGGCAAGGTTCCCGGGCAGGCCCTTGCGGGCGTCGTCGGCAATGTCGATGGCGTCGTCCGCCTTGAACAGGAAGGCCAGCATGTCCGGGGCTTCACCCAGCAGGGTGATGCGTTCCTGGACCAGGGGTGCGGCTTCGGTGAGGATTTCCTCCTCGCGGTCCGTCAGGATCTCCCCGACAAGGTCCGCGTCGCGGAGGTAGTGTGCCACCCTGTCGCGGAACACCTTGGGCTCGAGCATCCGGACATGGGTGCCGTTGATGGCCTCGGCCTTTTTCAGGTCGAAGCGCGCCGGGTTGCCCAGGACGTCGTGGATATCGAAGTGCTCCACGAGCTGCTCCACGGTGAAAATGTCCTCATCGGCGCTGAGCGACCAGCCGAGCAGGGACAGGTAGTTCAGCAGCCCCTCGGGGATGAAGCCGCGCTCCCGGTGGAGGAAGAGGCTGGACTCCGGATCACGCTTGGAGAGCTTCTTGTTGCCCTGGCCCATGACGTAGGGCAGGTGGCCGAACTCCGGCATGTACTCAGCGACGCCCACCGCGTAGAGGGCCCGGTACAGGGCAACCTGCCGCGGTGTGGAGCTCAGCAGGTCTTCGCCGCGCAGCACGTGCGTGATGCCCATCAGCGCGTCATCCACCGGGTTGACCAGCGTGTAGAGCGGCGCTCCGTTGGCCCGAACGACGGCGAAGTCCGGGACGGAACCTGCCTTGAACGTGATCTCGCCACGGACGAGGTCATTGAATGTGATGTCCTCATCCGGCATGCGCAGGCGGAGGACAGCCTGCCGGCCCTCTGCCCGGTACTGGGCCAGCTGCTCTTCTGTCAGGTGCCGGTCAAAGCCGTCGTAGCCAAGCTTCGGGTCCCGGCCGGCGGCACGGTGGCGTGCCTCGATCTCGTCGGGGGTGGAGAAGGACTCGTAGATGAATCCGCCGTCGTGCAGCCGCTTGATGACGTCCTGGTAGATGTCCCCGCGCTGCGACTGCCGGTAGGGCTCGTGCGGACCGCCCACCTCGACGCCCTCGTCCCAGTCGATGCCCAGCCACTTCAAGGCATCCAGCAGCTGGTGGTAGCTCTCCTCGCTGTCGCGTGCCGAGTCGGTGTCCTCGATCCGGAAGACCAGGGTGCCCTTGGTATGGCGGGCGTAGGCCCAGTTGAACAGCGCCGTGCGGATCAGCCCGACGTGCGGAGTACCCGTGGGCGAGGGGCAGAAGCGGACGCGGACGGGCGTTTCGGCGGTGACGGCAGGAATGGCAGCTGGAGCGGCGGAGGGGGTAGTCATAGTGATACCAACTTTACCAACCGGGCACCCCTTCCCCTGCCCGGTTGGCGGACCGTCGGCGGCTAGCGGCGGACGACGGGGTTCGACAGACGCCCGATGCCCTCGATCTCCACTTCGTACCGGTCCCCGGCCTGGACGAGGCCGACGCCGGCCGGCGTGCCTGTCATGATGACATCGCCCGGCAGCAGCGTGAACGCGCTGGAGACGATCGAGACCAGTTCGCGGACGCCACGGATCATCTGGCTGGTGCTGCCGTCCTGGCGAAGTTCGCCGTTGAGCCGGCCCTTGATGGACAGGTCCTCGGGATCGAGTTCGGTCTCAATCCACGGACCAAGCGGCGCGGACGTGTCGAAGCCCTTGGCACGCGTCCACTGCAGGTCTGTCTTTTGGACGTCCCGGGCCGTGAGGTCGTTGCCACAGGTGTACCCGAAGATGACGTCGTCGGCCCGCTCTTCCGGCACATCCTTGCAGATCCGGCCGATGACGACGCACAGCTCCGCCTCGAAGGAGACCTCCTCGGAGAACTCGGGCAGAACCACAGGATCGTTCGGACCCACCACGGAGGTGTTGGGCTTCAGGAACAGCAGCGGCTGCTGGGGCACCTCATTGCCGAGCTCGTGGGCGTGCTCCACAAAGTTACGCCCCACGCCGATCACCTTGCTGCGCGGAATGATGGGCGCCAGCAGACGGACGTCCTCGAGTTTGTGCCGCACGGAGGTGCGTTCCACACCGTGGAAAAAGGGGTCGCCGTTGATGACAGTGATTTCCTCACTGCCGGGCTGGCCTTCAACAACGCCGTAAAGGGGATCAGAATCGACTACAAACCGGGCAATACGCATGGTCCCAAGCCTACAGTCTCAGTCCCCGCCCCTCAGGCGGCGCAGGTATTCCAGCTGTGCCGCCACCGAATTCTCCGCGGCGCGCCGGACGGAGGGGTCGACGTCGGCATACACAACGCTGGTGACCTCACCCACGGCAGCATCCGGGCCCAGATCCTCCAGGGCCGCCCGGATCTGCGCCAGCCGGTCCAGCCGGTGGTCCCGGTAGGCGCGGACCACCGCGTCGAGCGCCGGCAGGACGGGTCCGTGGGCGGGCAGGACGGTGGCCGGTCCCAGCCGCTCCAGCCGGTCGAGGGAGGAGAGGTAGTCGGCCAGCGTGCCGTCCGGGTGATCAAGCACGGTTGTTCCCCGGCCCAGGATGGTGTCGCCGGTCAGCACCGAGCCGGCGGGCCCGTCGAGGGGCAGGTGGAAGCAGACGGAGTCGGAGGTGTGCCCCGGAGTGGAAACCACCCTGATCTCGGTGCCGCCGGCGGCGATGGTCTCCCCCGGCTGCAGCACGGCTCCCCCATGGCAGTGCTCGCGGGCGGCGGCCCGGACCGGGGCGCCGGTGATTTCGGCGAGGCGGGCCGAACCCGCCGTGTGGTCCGCGTGCCGGTGTGTGATCAGGACGAGCTCGACGGGCCCGGCAGCCGCCAGCGCCTGAAGGTGCGTCTCGTCCAGCGGACCCGGATCAACCACTACCACCGCCCCGTGGCCCCGTTCCCCGACGATGTAGGTGTTGGTCCCGTCCAGGCTCATCGGCCCCGGGTTGGGCGCGAGGCGGAAACGCGTCAGCGGGCTGCTGTCAGTAAATCCAGTGGCGATGTCCTGAGTCACAGGTTTCATTCTGTCATCCGGGAACAGCCGGAACAGCCGGCGCCTGGTGACCAGAACGACGGCGGGCGGCCGGTGAGCTGCCGAAACAGCCCAGCCGGCCACCCGCCGTCGTTCTCAAAGGAGTCAGCCGAAGCGGCTCAGGCGAGCCGGGTCAGCCAGCCGTGGGTGTCCTCGACCGTTCCGGTCTGGATGCCGAGCAACTGCTTGCGGATGGCCATGGTGGTCTCGCCGGCCTTGGCGTCCTCCGAGCCAATGAATTCCGTAGCATCCTTCAGGACACCGATGGGAGTGATGACGGCGGCGGTGCCGCAGGCAAACACCTCGGCTATCTCGCCGGAGGCAACGCCGTCGCGCCATTCGTCCAGCGTGATCTTCCGTTCGGTCACTTCGCGGCCCATGTCCTTGGCAACCTGGATGATCGAGGAGCGGGTCACGCCCTCGAGGATGGTGCCGCTGAGCGCCGGCGTCACCAGCGAGCCGTCCTTCAGAACGAAGAAGACATTCATTCCACCCAGCTCCTCAACGGCGTTGTCGTTGAACTGGTCCAGGAACAGCACCTGCTTGCAGCCGTTGGCCTCGGCCTCCTGCTGCGCGATGAGCGAGGCCGCGTAGTTGCCGCCGCACTTCGCAGCACCCGTGCCGCCCCGGCCTGCCCGTGCGTATTCGCGGGAAATCCAGATCGAGATCGGCTTCAGCTCCCCGCCGAAGTAGTTTCCGGCCGGCGAGGCAATGACGCGGAACGAAACCTCACGGGCTGCCCGCACGCCCAGGAATGCCTCGGTGGCGATCATGAACGGGCGCAGGTACAGGGCCTCGCCGTCGCCGGCGGGAACCCATTCCTTGTCTGCCGCCACGAGTTCACGGATGGCGCCGAGGAAGTATTCGGCCGGAATCTCCGGAAGCGCCAGGCGGCGGGCGGACTTGTTCATCCGGGCGGCGTTGGCCTCCGGCCGGAAGCTCCAGACGGAACCGTCAGCATGACGGTACGCCTTCAGCCCCTCGAAGATTTCCTGCCCGTAGTGCAGCACCGCGGCGGACGGGTCCAGCATGATCGGGCCGTAGGCCTCGATCCGCGCATCATGCCATCCGCCCTGTCCGCCGGCGTCGACCGTGTAGTCAACAATCGCAGTGTGGTCGGTGAAGTGGTCGCCAAAGCCTGGGTTGGCCAGGATGGCTGCACGCTCCTCAGCGGACCTCGGGGTTGCCGAGGGGTGCTGGGTGAATTCGACGCCATGGGCAGTCTGAGTCATGGTTCCTCCACGGTCGGCTGCCTGGCATCTGAACGTGGTTCAGCGTCGGACCACGGCAGCGATTGGTAATTCAGGTAAAGCTTACGCCCGCTGGCGGGGGCTAAACGGCCGCCGCAATGGCATCCCCGATGGCCCTGGTGCTGCGCACTTCGCCGTTGCGGCTTTCGACGTCGGCCACCACCGCGGACTCGATCCGCCGGGCTGCGTCGGCGTACCCCAGGTGGTCCAGCAGGAGGGCTGCGGACAGGATGGCGGCGGTGGGGTCGGCCTTCTGCTGGCCGGCAATGTCTGGTGCGGAACCGTGCACGGGTTCAAACATGGACGGCGCAGTGCGGTCCATGTTGATGTTGCCCGAGGCCGCCAGGCCGATGCCCCCGGTGACGGCTGCAGCAAGGTCGGTGATGATGTCGCCGAAGAGGTTGTCGGTGACGATGACGTCGAAGCGGGCGGGATCGGTGACCATGAAGATCGTCGCCGCGTCGATGTGCAGGTAGTCGTGGGTGACCTCGGGGAATTCCTTGGCGACAGCTTCGACAGTGCGCTTCCACAGGTGGCCGGCAAAGACCAGCACGTTGTGCTTGTGAACCAGGGTCAGCTTCTTGCGCGGGCGCTCGTTGGCCCGGCGGAAGGCATCACGGACAACCCGCTCCACGCCGTGGGCCGTGTTCAGGGAAACCTCCGTGGCCACCTCGTGCGGCGTGCCGCCGCGCAGGGTGCCGCCGTTGCCCACGTAGGGGCCCTCGGTACCTTCACGGACGACGATGAAATCGATGTTGCCCGGTTCAGCCAGCGGGCTGCCCACCGTCCCGTACAGCCGGGACGGGCGCAGGTTGACGTAGTGGTCAAGGCTGAAGCGCAGCTTGAGGAGCAGCTCGCGTTCGATCAGGCCCGACGGGATGCGCGTATCGCCCGGCGCTGCACCGATGGCACCGAAGAGGATGGCGTCGCGCGTCTTCAGGTCCTCGAGGACAGCCTCCGGGAGGGTCTCGCCGGTCTCGAGCCAGTGCCGGGCACCGAGCTCGTAGTGGGTCTGGTCCAGGGTGACACCCTCGGCGGCCACCACCTTTTCGAGAACCTTCAGGGCTTCGGCGATGACCTCCGGGCCAATGCCGTCGCCCGGGATGACAGCGAGGTTGATGGTAGATGCGCTCATATTTTCAGGGTAGCCAAGCCATCCACATTCTGGTCAAGCTGTCTCAGCATTCGGTCACGCAGCGGAAACGCTCCTTCAGCTTTCGCAACAAAACCGGAGACGCTCCCTCAGCTTTCGCGGCCCAAACGCCAACACTTCCTCACTCTCCTAAAGAAAGTGAGGAAGCGTTGGGGAAAAACCTGCAGGACGTGAGGACGCGTCCTGATCCTCTTAGGCGTCCGCGGGTTCCTCGTACTTCGGGAACACCGGCGCGGGGGCAGGCAGGTCGGTGCCCGCGGTGATCGGCGTCGCGATGGCCGTGAACTCCCGGGCCTCCCCTTCCGGCTGGCCGAGGTATCCGAGCAGCGCGGCACTGGCCGTGGGCATGACCGGCTGGGCGAGAACCGACACGATGCGCAGCACCTCGAGGGTCACGTACAACACCGTCTGCATGCGTTCGACGTCGGTCTTCCGCAGCACCCAGGGTGCCTGCTCGGCGAAGTATGCGTTGGTGTCCCCCAGCACCGTCCATATCGCCTCGAGGGCGCGGCTGAACTCCTGCTTTTCGAAGGCAGCCCGTGCCTGCTCAAGCAGTGCGTTGGCCTGGCCCAGGATGGCGTTGTCGGCCTCCGTAAACGTGCCCGGCACGGGCACCCTGCCCTCACAGTTCTTGGCCACCATGGACAGTGAGCGCTGGGCGAGGTTTCCGAAGTTGTTGGCCAGGTCGGAGTTCATCCGGCCGACGATTGCCTCGTGGTTGTAGCTGCCGTCGGCACCGAAGGGAACCTCGCGCAGGAAGAAGAACCGGACCTGGTCCAGGCCGTACTGCGCCACGAAATCCGCCGGTGCAACGACGTTGCCCAGGGACTTGGACATCTTGACGCCGTTGTTGTGCAGGAACCCGTGGATCATGACCCGCTTGGGCAGCTCGAGGCCGGCGCTCATGAGGAAGGCCGGCCAGTAAATCGCGTGGAAGCGCGAGATGTCCTTGCCGATAATGTGGACGTCGGCCGGCCAGTACCTCTTGAACGGCTCCGATTCGACGTCCGGGTAGCCTGCGCCCGTGAGGTAGTTGGTCAGGGCATCGACCCACACGTACATGACGTGCTTTTCGTCGCCCGGGACGGGCACGCCCCAGTCGAAGGTGGTGCGGCTGATGGACAGGTCCTCGAGGCCGCGCTTGACGAAGCTGATGACCTCGTTGAACCGGGACTGCGGCGCACCGAACTCGGGCTGTGCCTCGTACAGGGCCAGCAGCTTGTCCTGGTAGGCGGACAGCCGGAAGAAGTAGCTTTCCTCGGCGGTCCAGGTCACCGGGGTGTCAGTCTCCTTGGTGTACCGGGCACCGTCCTCCTTGACCACGGTGTCGTCCTCACCGTAGTAGGCCTCGTCCCGCACGGAGTACCAGCCCTCGTACTTGGACAGGTAGATGTCCCCGTTGGCTTCCATCTTCTTCCAGATGGCCTGCGAGGCGGTGTAGTGATCCGCGTCCGTCGTGCGGATGAACCGGTCGTAGCTGATGCCGAGGGCGGCGTGTGCGGCCTTGTAGATCTCCGCGTTCCGGTCCACCAACTCCTTGGGCGAGACGCCTTCCTTCTCCGCGGTCTGAGCAATCTTCAGCCCGTGCTCGTCGGTGCCGGTGAGGAACTTCACGTCATAGCCGTCGAGCCGCTTGAACCGGGCCATCGCATCCGTGGCGATGTACTCGTAGGCGTGGCCGATGTGCGGGACGCCGTTCGGGTAGGTGATGGCCGTAGTGATGTAGAAGGGGCTCTTGTCTGAGGAAGTCACGGGCGGAACGTTACCTTTATGCGAAGGAATGGATCTAGATCAGTTCGGTCAGCGTATCGCTCAGCCGGACCAGTTCGTGGTCATGTGACGCCACGAGGACTGCGATGCCGTCGGACGTTGTGTCCTTGAGGATGCTGATGATGCGGTTGGCGGAGGCCCGGTCCAGGCTCGCCGTAGGCTCATCCACCACCAGGACGCGGGTGCCCAGGATCAGGGCGCGGGCGATGGCGACGCGCTGCCGTTCACCGCCGGAGAGCTGCTCGGGACGGTGCCGCATGCGGCGGCCCAGGCCCACGAGGTCCAGCAGGTCCTTGGCCATCTCGCGCCGCTGCTCCACCTCGCCGTCCGGCACCGCCGGGAGGAGGACGTTTTCGAGCGCGCTCATGCCGTCGATCAGGGCGCCGCCCTGGTCAACATAGCCGATCAGGGCTCGGCGCCGGTCGGCGATCTCGTCGTCGGACATGGTTTCGAGGGAATCACCCTCCCACATCACCCGGCCCGACGTCGGCAGGGTCAGGCCCGCTCCGACGGTCAGGATGCTGGTCTTGCCCGAGCCGCTGCGGCCGGCCACACAGTGCATCTCCCCGGCGTTCAGGGTGAGGTCGAAGCCTTCCACGACGCTGACGGCGTCGGACCCGTTCTTGCCACCGCCGTAGCGGATGGTGATGTTGCTTAGCTCCAGCGGGGTGGCGTGATCGGCTTCCTTGACAATGGTGTTGGCCCGGGTCTGGACCGGGGTTTCAGCCTCTTTGTTCCCGCGCACGCGGCGAAGGTTCAGGTCGTTACTCATTTGACCACTTTCGTTGCAATCGGAATCCAGCAGAGAACAGCGACAAGCCCGGCCACTGCGGCCCACAGCGCTGCGTAGGGGGCAAGAACAAGGCCGATGCCCAGGGCGCCGAGGATACCCAGCGGGACGGCAACCGCACCCACCAGGGCGTTTTCGAAGAAGCGGACCTGGCCCAGCATGTCGGGGTTCCAGCCCATTGCCTGCAGCGTCCCGAGGTACCGGCGCTTGGCCTTCAGCTCGAAGCGCCCGGTCACCAGCGTGAGCAGAAGTCCCACTGCCACGCCGGACAGGCCAAGGACGATGCTCGGCAGGGCCACGCTGGCGGCAGCCAGGCCGCTGAGGGCACTGGCGCCGGCGGCACGCGGAATGTCGATCAGCAGGGCGATCAGGCCGCCAACCGCCGAGCCGAACACACCTACGGCTACCGCCAGCGAAATGGCGTTGAAGCGGTGTGTGCTCAGCTGCCGGTTCGCGAACGTCAGCGGAGAGTCGACGGCGATGAGCTTCTCGTCGTGCTGCGGCTCCTGGTTGATTTCCTCGCGGTGGCGCAACTGCTGGGCGGCAAAGAAGGCCGCGCCGAGGTAGAGGGCCAGCACGGACGCCGAGACGATGGCGGTGGCGATGTTCCAGCTCAGGAGGCTCAGCACGATGCCGGCCACGGCCAGCAGTCCGGCACCTACAGCAAACTCCTCCAGCACCCACGAGCGGATGCGGCGCTGGGTCCAGCCCATGGCGCGCAGCGTGCCGGCTTCGCTGCGGCGCAGCCGCACGTAGCTGACAGTCGAGGCGCCGGTCAGCAGCGCGGCGCCGCAGAGGGTAAGGAACAGCAAGGTGAGGTTCGTCGCCGTCAGCGAGCCGGCCACGGCGTCGGCGGCGTTCTGCCTGACCCACGACTGCTGGACCGTTCCGAGCGCTGACTCCTTGCCGGCGTCGTCCTTGGAGTAGCCGGGAACGAAGATGTTGGCGTCCTCGCGGGCGGAGCCGGCCACAACGGTGGCTTCGAGTCCCATGTCCCGGATCTCGGCGGCGAGCTTGTCCACCTCAGGCTGGACCTGCTTCCAGCTGCCGGCCGCACTGGCGCGGACGCGGACGGCGTCGATGACGGAGGCGTTCTTCTCGTAGCCGCGGGCGGCGGCCAGGCCGTAGTAGTCGGTGATGGCGCCGGCCGACTGGCTGACGAGGCCGGTGGCGCTCAGGGAGGGCTTGAGCGCGGTGCCTGAAACGTCCGTGCCCTGTGCGTCCTTGGTCAGCGTCATGGGCGTGGGATCGTAGCCGCCGAGCGGAAGCCGGTTAACGTCCCCGGCCGCGTCCTGGACGGCGGCGGGATCGAAGGTGCCGTAGACCATGGCGAGCGGGGTGGCCAGTTTCTTGCCGGTTTCGAGGTTCTCCCGGTAGGAGCGCTCGTCCACGGGGTTCCGCTGGGTCTGGTCCACGGCCTCGCCGTTTGCGCTCTTCTCCGGCAGACGGTTCACGGTGACCCACTCGCCGGGAGTGGCGGTCTTGTCCTCGGCGCCGTTGCCCGCGGTGGAGCCGGCCGTGTACTTGGGGGCGGAGGCGAAGTTGGTGCTCCAGGTTGGCGGGCTGTAGAGGCCGCGGCTGAAGCTCGCCGAGTTGCCGAGCAGCTTGGAGTAGTCCGTGGACCCGGGCCAGGACAGCGCGAAGGGCGACTTGGAGACGAAGGGCAGGTAGTCCTTGTCGAGCGAGCGCTCCGCCGTGCCGACTTCCTTGACCACGTTTCCGGAGTCGTCGATCTCTTCGATTTTCACGGAGTACTTCAGGTCAACAGCTGTGCCGGAGCGGACGATCAGCGGGATGGCCTGGGAGTCCTCGGTGAGCTGCCCGTTGCGCTTGGCCTGCTGGTACTGGGTCATGATCGGAGCCCAGTACTTGAGCTTCACGCCGAGGAAGTCAGGTCCCTCCTCGAGTTCCTTCATGCCAATGCCCGTGGTGAAGAGGCTCTCCAGGTGCTGCCCGACCGCCTCGGCGCTCCGGGCGTCCGCCGGCGGTGCCTTTTCCAGTGGCGCCAGGAAGTCACCGGCGGTGCCCAGCAGGGCACGCTCAGAGACGGGGTCGACGGCGACCACGGACTCCGTGACCTCCGGAGCCATGGGCAGGGCAACATCGAGGTTGAACAGGTTGTGCTCGGACCCGCCGGCAGGCGCCGGGAACTTGATCCCGGTCTCGCCTTCGGGGCCGGCGATCTGGATGCTGTTGCCTCCCTCGACCTGCTGCTCCACAAGCTTGCCCTTGCCGAGGGTGCCCTCGGCAGTGGACTTGAAGAGGGTGTGCTGCGAGGACCCGTCGGAGCTCGTGGCGCTGGCCGTCAGGCGGTACTTCTTGGGGGTGTCACTCAGCACGGACTGCGCGGCAGGCCACTTGCTGGGATCGGTGCCGCCCGGCTGCCCGGCCGTCGCGGTGCCGACAAGGCCCGCGTTGAAGCCCAGGTAGTCCATGGCCTCCAGGCGCGGCGTCTCGAGGTTCTGCGTCACGCGCGAGACCAGGCTGATGGGCGCGGCCACAGAGGTGCCGGACAAGTCCCGGATCTTCTGCAGCTGGTCAAAGCCGATGCCGCCCTGGCCCGTGGCAATCTCGGGCTGCATGAGCGTACCGTCCGATCCCGCCTTGGCCTGGACCAGGATGTCGTAGAGCCCGCGCGAGTTCTGGTCCACGGTCCGGTTCAGCGCTGCCTGCGACTGGGTCTGGACGAGGACTGACAGGCACATGGCGAAGATCAGAATGGCAGCGGTCAGCAGCAGCACTTTGCTTCTGATGAACCTCTGGACGGCGTTCATTGGGCTCCCTGAAACCTGGATTGCGTGCGCACGCCACGATGACCGAAAAATGTGGGGTGTCCCTTGCGGGCGTGCAAAAAGTATTGGCCGGCCTGCCGGCTGGATCCTTAAATTCGAACCTAGCCATTGTACGCAGACCGGCCAATCATACTTGGCCGGGGTGAACTCCAGGGGACGTGGAGTTCACCCCGCGTTGGGGACCTGGCCGTTGCCGGCCGGTATTCGCCGGACTAGTCCTCGAGGTCCACTTCGCGCACCATCTCGGCACCGATGCCGGCCTTGATGGCGTCCAGCACCTGCTGCGGGACGGAGCTGTCGATGGTGAGCAGCGCCAGGACCTGGCCGCCCTCCGCGTTCCGTGCCACCTGCATGCCGCCGATGTTGATGTTGTTCATGCCCAGGATGTGGCCGATGGTGCCGATGACGCCCGGGCGGTCCGCGTAGGAGACCACCACGAGGTGCTCACTGATGGGGATCTCGACGTCGTAACCGTTCACGCCGACGAGCTTCTGCACCTGCTTGGGGCCCGTCAGGGTGCCGGCCACGGAAATCTGTGCGCCGTCGCTCAGGGCACCGCGCAGTGTCAGGACGTTGCGGTAGTCCTCGGCCTCGGGGGTGGTGATGAGGCGGACGTTGATGCCGCGCTGCTCGGCGATCACGGGGGCGTTGACGTAGGACACCTGCTCGGTGACGACGTCGGCGAAGATCCCCTTGAGGGCGGCGAGCTCCAGGACCTTGACGTCAAGCGCAGCGATTTCGCCGGCAACCTCGACGTCGATCTGGGTCACCGAGGCGTGCGTCAGGGCCGTGAAGATGCGGCCCAGCTTCTCGATCAGCGGGATGCCCGGGCGGACGTCGGGGGCGATCACGCCGCCGGCGACGTTGACCGCGTCCGGAACCAGTTCCCCGGCAAGGGCAAGTCGGACGGACTTCGCGACGGAGACGCCTGCTTTTTCCTGTGCCTCGTCCGTTGATGCACCCAGGTGCGGGGTGACCACAACATTGTCCAGTTTGAAGAACGGCAGGTCGGTGCTCGGCTCCTGGACGAAGACGTCCACGGCGGCGCCGGCGATCTGGCGGTCCTGCAGCGCGGTGTAGAGGGCTTCCTCGTCCACGAGGCCGCCGCGGGCCACGTTGATCACATAGGCCGTTTCCTTCATTTTCCTGAAGGCGTCAGCGCCGAGCATGCCGACCGTTTCCGGCGTCTTGGGCATGTGGATGGTGATGAAGTCGGACTGCGCGAGCAGTTCGTCGAGGGTGACGAGCTTCACGCCGAGCTGGGCGGCGCGGGCCGAGGTGATGTAGGGGTCGAACGCGAGGATCTCGGTGTCGAAGCCCTGCAGGCGGGCGGCCACCAGGGCGCCGATGCGGCCCAGGCCGATGATGCCGATCTTCTTCTCGAAGAGTTCGATGCCGGTGTACTTGGAGCGCTTCCACTCGCCGTCCTTCAGGGCGGCGCTGGCCTGCGGGATGTGGCGGGCCAGGCTCAGGATGTGGCCGACGGTCAGTTCCGCGGCGGACACGATGTTCGACGTCGGGGCGTTGACCACCATGACACCGGCCTGGGTGGCGGCCTTGATGTCCACGTTGTCCAGGCCGACGCCGGCACGGGCGATGACCTTCAGGTTCTTCGCGGCGGCAATCGCCTCGGCGTCCACCTTCGTGGCGGAGCGGACCAGGATGGCGTCAACGTCCTCGATGGCAGAGAGCAGCTGGGAACGATCGGCGCCGTCGGTCTGGCGGATTTCAAAGTCCGGGCCAAGGGCCTCGATGGTGGCGGGCGAAAGTTCTTCGGCAAGCAATACTACGGGTTTTGACACAGCTGATCCTCTGCGTTGAAGTCCTGGGGGTAAATAAAGTCTAGGCGTACGGAAAGGCCGGGCTCACATTGTTAAGTGTGAACCCGGCCTCACTGTCGCGCTGGAAGGGCGCAGCCTTAGCGGGCTGCAGAGCCTTCGACGTAGTCCTGGTCCTGCTGCTGCCAGGAGAACAGGGAGCGCAGTTCGCGGCCGACAGCCTCGATCGGGTGCGACTCTGCCTTGGCGCGCAGCTCCTTGAATTCGGCGCCGCCGTTGTCCTGGTCATCGATGAAGCGCTTTGCGAACGCGCCGGACTGGATGTCGGCGAGGACAGCCTTCATGTTTTCCTTCACCTCGGGGGTGATGACGCGGGGGCCGGAGACGTAGTCGCCGTACTCGGCCGTGTCCGAAACGCTCCAGCGCTGCTTGGCGATGCCGCCTTCCCACATGAGGTCAACGATGAGCTTGAGCTCGTGCAGCACCTCGAAGTAGGCGATCTGCGGCTGGTAGCCAGCCTCGGTCAGGGTCTCGAAGCCGTACTGGACCAGCTGGGATACGCCGCCGCACAGAACAGACTGCTCGCCGAAGAGGTCGGTTTCGGTCTCTTCCGTGAAGGTGGTCTTGATGACGCCGGCGCGGGTGCCGCCAATGGCCTTCGCGTAGGACTTGGCCAGCTCCCAGGCGGAGCCCGAGGCGTCCTGCTCAACGGCAATGATGTCCGGGATGCCGCGGCCGGCTTCGAACTCGCGGCGCACGGTGTGGCCCGGAGCCTTCGGGGCAACCAGGATGACGTCAACGCCCTCCGGGGCCTCGATGTAGCCGAAGCGGATGTTGAAGCCGTGGGCGAAGGCCAGGGCCTTGCCGGGGGTCAGCTTGTCCTTGATGGAGTCGGTGAAGATCGAGCGCTGGTGCTGGTCCGGCGCCAGGATCATGATGACGTCGGCCCATTCGGCGGCGTCGGCAACGTTCTTGACCGTGAAGCCTGCGTCCTCGGCCTTGGCGATCGACTTCGAGCCTTCCTTGAGCGCGATGACAACCTCGACGCCGGAATCGCGCAGGTTCTGTGCGTGGGCGTGGCCCTGGGAGCCGTAGCCGACAATGGCAACCTTGCGGCCCTGGATGATCGACAGGTCTGCGTCGTCGTCGTAAAACATTTCAGTCACTTGCGTAACTCCTCTTGAGTGGATTTCTTGTAGATAGGTGTGGTGCTTGCTTGCGGGCCGAACGCTCTGCCAGGGCGATGCCCTAGGCGGAGCGCAGGGCCCGATCACTCATGGAGCGGGATCCCCGTCCAACGGCCAAGGTGCCGGACTGCACAATTTCGCGGATACCGAAGGGCTCCAGCACTGAAAGCAGTGCCGTGAGCTTTTCGGGATGGCCAGTTGCTTCAATGACCACCGAGTCTGTAGAGACGTCGACCACTGAAGCACGGAACAGGTCTGCAGCCTGGGTCACCTGCAGACGAGTTGCGGCATCCGCACGTACCTTGACCAGGATGTGGTCGCGCTGTACGGAAGATTCGGAAGTCAGTTCAACAATCTTGATCACGTTGACCAGCTTGTTCAACTGCTTGGTGACCTGTTCAATCAGGTCACCGTCGGCGTCGACGACGACGGTCATCCGGGATATGCCCGGAACTTCCGTCGGGCCAACGGCCAGGGAGTTGATGTTAAAGGCGCGGCGGGCGAAAAGGCTGGCCACGCGGGTCAGCACACCGGGCTTGTCTTCGACCAGAACGGACAGTGTGTGGCGGCTCATGATCAGTCCTCCTCTTCCCATTCCGGGGTCATGTTGCGGGCAACCTGGATCTGGTCGTTGCTGACCCCGGCGGGCACCATCGGCCACACCATGGAGTCGGGGCTGACCACGAAGTCGATGACCACGGGGCGGTCATTGATTTCCAGTGCCTTCTGGATTGTTGCGTCGATGTCCTCGTCCCGCTCGCACCGGAAGGATGCGCAGCCGTAGGCCTCGCCGAGCTTGACGAAGTCCGGGATGCGGATGGTCTCATGGCCGGTGTTCAGGTCCGTGTTGGAATAGCGGCCCTCGTAGAAGAGGGTCTGCCACTGGCGCACCATGCCCAGCGAGGAGTTGTTGATGACAGCAACCTTGATGGGGATCTTGTTGATGGCGCAGGTGGCCAGTTCCTGGTTGGTCATCTGGAAGCAGCCGTCGCCGTCGATGGCCCAGACCACGCGGTCCGGTTCCCCCACCTTGGCGCCCATGGCGGCCGGAACGGCGTAGCCCATGGTGCCGGCGCCGCCGGAGTTCAGCCAGGCGTGCGGGCGCTCGTACTTGATGAACTGGGCTGCCCACATCTGGTGCTGGCCCACACCGGCAACGTAGATGCCTTCCGGACCGGTCAGGGCACCAATGCGCTCGATGACGCGCTGCGGGGCGGTGAGGCCGTCTTCGGGTTCGGTCCAGCCCAGCGGGTAGGTGTCCTTCAGGTTGTTAAGGAACGCCCACCAGTTGGCCAGGTCCGGAGTGCCGGACGTTTCGAACTGCGTCCGGACGGCTTCGGTCAGCTCCGGAATGATCTCCTTGACGGAGCCGACGATGGGCACATCAGCCGTGCGGTTCTTGGAAATCTCAGCCGGGTCGATGTCCGCGTGGATGACCTTGGCGTTGGGGGCGAAGGTCTTCAGGACACCGGTGACGCGGTCGTCGAAGCGCGCGCCGAGGGTGACCAGCAGGTCCGCCTGCTGCAGGGCGGTCACGGCCGACACCGTGCCGTGCATGCCGGGCATGCCAACGTGCTGCGGGTGTGAATCCGGGAAGACGCCGCGGGCCATGAGGGTGGTCACCACGGGGGCGCCGGTCAGCTCGGCCAGCTCGCGCAGTTCCGCCGAGGCGTGGGCCTTGACTACGCCGCCGCCCACGTACAGCACAGGCTTGCTGGCGGCAGCGATCAGCTTCGCCGCCTCGCGGACCTGCTTGTTGTGGCCGCGGACCACCGGACGGTAGCCCGGCAGGTCGATCTTCGGCGGCCAGGAGAACGTCATCTGTCCCACCTGCGCGTCCTTGGCGATGTCCACGAGGACAGGGCCGGGGCGGCCGGTGGAGGCGAGGTGGAAGGCCTCGGCCATGACGTGCGGGATGTCGTTGGGGTCCGTCACCAGGAACGAGTGCTTGGTGATGGGCATGGTGATGCCCACGATGTCGGCTTCCTGAAAGGCATCGGTGCCGATCACGCCGCTGGAGACCTGGCCGGTGATGGCCACGAGCGGAACGGAATCCATGTGCGCATCCATGATGGCGGTGACGAGGTTGGTGGCGCCCGGGCCCGAGGTGGCGATGCAGACGCCCACCCGCCCGGTGACCATGGCATAGCCTTGCGCGGCGTGGCCGGCTCCCTGTTCGTGACGGACCAGAACGTGGTTCATTTTGGAGGCCATCAAGGGGTCGTAGGTGGGCAGGATCGCGCCACCGGGCAAACCGAAAATATCGTCGACGCCGAGTTCTTCGAGCGAGCGGACAATTGCTTGTGAGCCGGTCATCACCGTCGGGGGTACGACGTTGTTCGGCCCAAGGACAGGAGAGGCGGCTGCAGCAGTGTCGACGCCGGCCTCGGCCGGCTTGTCGACGCGTTCCGAAGCCTTGGCGGCTCCAGCGGACTTTGAAGCCATCAGCGAGGGGCTGATGGGCGATCCTTTGCTCATCGAACTCTTCCTTAGTGGATCTTGAAGTGGTGTGGTGCTTTTGAAAACTGAACGTTCCATCCCGCCCGGAAAATAAAAAAACCCCTCAGCCTGGCGGCTTTTCGAGGGGTTGCGCGTGACAGTTCGTTACCAGTCGGGCTATGGAGCCACGCGCTTGGTAAGTACGACGACGGCGCCGACGGTAACGAATGCGATCATGCGTTCAGTTTTCCCTCTGGTGAGATACGTGTCAACGAAGCGACCCGTCATCTCACCATGTGGACATCATTGTCCAACGGTTGGCCGCGTCACCCAACTGACTCACATTTGATGTCGTTTTCAGGGTTCATTACGACATCTAATGCTAGTCAGTTGGGTTCAGCCGCCGGTGCAGGCTGCTACCCGCAGTATGCGCCCGTGCTGGCGCTGTGAACCAGCTTGGCGTACTTGGCAAGCACGCCCTTGGTGTACCTGGCCGGGAGCGGCGCCCAGCCTTCCCTGCGGGCCTCGAGTTCTGCGTCATCAACGAGCAGGTCGAAGGTGCGTGCTGCAATGTCCACGCGGATCCGGTCGCCGTCCTTGACGAAGGCGATGGGACCGCCGTCGGCCGCTTCCGGGGCGACGTGGCCGATGCACAGGCCGGTGGTTCCGCCGGAGAAGCGGCCATCGGTGAGCAGCAGGACATCCTTGCCCAGGCCCGCACCCTTGATGGCACCGGTAATGGCAAGCATCTCGCGCATGCCCGGACCGCCCTTGGGTCCTTCGTAGCGGATCACCACGACGTCGCCCTTCTGGATCTTGCCGTTGTCCAGCGCGTCCAGGGCGCCCTGTTCGCGCTCGAACACGCGGGCGCTGCCTTCGAAGACGTCGGCGTCGAAGCCGGCGCTCTTCACCACGGCACCTTCGGGGGCGAGGGAGCCGTGCAGGATGGTGATGCCGCCGGTCTTGTGGATCGGGTTGTCCAGGGCGCGGAGGATCTTGCCGTCGACGTCCGGCGGGTTGATGGCCGCCAGGTTTTCCGCGACCGTCTTGCCCGTGACGGTGAGGCAGTCGCCATGGAGCAGGCCGGCGTCGAGCAGAGCCTTCATGATCACCGGCACGCCGCCGATCTTGTCGACGTCGGTCATGACGTAGCGGCCGAACGGCTTCAGGTCGCCCAGGTGCGGGATCTTGTCGCCGATGCGGTTGAAGTCATCCAGCGTCAGCTCGACTTCAGCTTCGCGGGCGATGGCCAGCAGGTGCAGGACTGCGTTGGTGGATCCGCCGAAGGCCATGGTGACGGCGATGGCGTTCTCGAACGCCTTTTTGGTCATGATGTCGCGGGCCGTGATGCCGTGGCGGAGCAGGTTCACCACTGCCTCGCCGGACTTGCGGGCGAATTCATCACGACGGCGGTCTGCCGAGGGCGGAGCCGCGGAGCCGGGCAGGGACATGCCCAGGGCCTCACCGATGCAGGCCATGGTGTTCGCGGTGTACATGCCGCCGCAGGCGCCTTCGCCGGGACAGATGGCCTTCTCGATGCGGGTGAGGTCCTCCATGCTCATCTTGCCGGCGGCGCACGCACCGACGGCTTCGAAGGCGTCAATCAGGGTGACTTCCTTTTCGGAGCCGTCCTCCAGCTTGACCCAGCCGGGCATGATTGAGCCGGCGTACAGGAAGACGCTGGCCAGGTCCAGGCGGGCCGCTGCCATCAGCATGCCCGGGAGGGACTTGTCGCAGCCGGCCAGGAGCACGGAGCCGTCAATGCGCTCCGCCTGCATCACGGTCTCGACGGAGTCGGCGATGACTTCGCGGGAGACCAGGGAGAAGTGCATGCCCTCGTGCCCCATGGAGATGCCGTCGGAAACGGAGATGGTGCCGAACTGCATCGGGAATCCGCCGCCGGCGTGAACACCTTCCTTGGCGCCCTGGGCCAGCCGGTTCAGGGACAGGTTGCAGGGAGTGATTTCGTTCCAGGAGCTCGCGACGCCGATCTGGGGCTTGGCGAAGTCGTCATCGCCCATGCCGACGGCCCGGAACATGCCACGTGCCGGAGCCGCGTGAATGCCGTCCGTGACAACCCGGCTCCGGGGCTTGATGTCAGGCTTGCTGGCCGTTTCGCTCAGGGTGTCCTCACTCATGGGTCAAAGTCTATGACCCCCGCGGACCGCCGACGACCGGAAGCGGCTGCTTTTGCCCAATTTCCGGAAAAATCCGATCAAATAGTGGACTTGCGTCTCACATTCTGGAACGCAGCCCCTTCGCGCGCCCTCCCCCGCTGGCCTCGACAAGCCTAGACAGCCCTATTGACACCGACGTACCGTCAAGCAACGGCAACCTCGTGTGACGGATGGAAGGCTTTGCTATGGAGTGGATTATCTGGGTCATTGTCATCGTATTGGTCATCGCTATCGTCTGGTGGTGGCTGAGCCGGAGCTCGCGGGGAACGGCAGCAGGCGCGGCCCGGAACGAGCAAGTGGTTTCCGGTGCCGGAACTGCATCCGCAGCTTCAGCCAGAGCGGAAGAGACGCCGCTGGCCGCCTCTGCCGCCGCAGCGGCGGCGGGACCGCCGTCGAACGCTACCCGGACCGTGCCGGAAACAGGCCGCCTGGCTCAGCCGGACGCAGGTCCGGCAGCCGCGGAAGCCGCGCCGCTGGCGGGCCAGCCTGCCCCCGCGTCCATGCGCCCGGAGCCTGAGGACGTGGAGCCGGACATCGAATCCTGGGAGGCCGCCACTGCCCGTCCTTCCTCGGCGCGGTCCGCGGGAGGCGACGTTGACGACTGGGACGACGACGGCGACAAAGCCGAATGGGAAGCCGAGTGGTCGGATGCCGGCAGCGCAGAAACAGGCAGCACAGAAACTGGCAGTGCCGAGTCAGGGAGTTCCACCCAGCAGGCTCCGGTTCAGGCCGCGACTCCGGCGCATCACGCCGAGTACACGGACCCGCACGCCCCCACCCTGCCGGGCGCGGAATCTGCCGCGGCCGAATCCCTGGACGCTGAGGCTGAAACCCAGCAGCGGATCCAGTCCTCCGCTGCCACCGAAGCCGGAGCCAGCCACGAGGCCACGCCCCATTACCGCGAACCCCAGGCCCATCACCTGGAACAGGGCTTCGGCGCGGAACGGGGTTTCGGCGAACAGCCTATCCCCCACAAACAGACCTCCGGCGAAGGCGCGGAACCCGCGGCGGAGCACCCGTACGGCGAGGGTTCGGCAGCGCCGGCAGCAGACGGCAGTGCCCCGGAGGGATACGCCGTCAAGGGCGATGTCAGCGCCATGACCTATTACGACGAGGACAGCGCCGGCTACGAGGACGCGCGGGCGGAAGTCTGGTTCCTTTCCCAGGCGCACGCCGAGGCTGCGGGGTTCCGGGCGCCGCGCCGGTCCCGGCGCTGACGCCACGCGGCGGCGCCAGACTGCGGACGGAGTAAGCGCATGGCACGCATTCACCCCGAACAGCCCGCAACGGCGGCCGCCGCCATGCCCCCGGCAGGGCCCGTCCTCTCGTTTTCCGCCCTGGCGCTGTCACTGTCCCTCACGTTGACTCTTTCCGGCTGCACGGGCGACGGCGGTCCGCCTCCCGCGGGCAGCACGGGCCCCACGGCCAGCGGGGCAACTGCGACATCCGCCCCGGGCACCGGCACCCAGGGGACGGGCACCCCGGGCACCGGTGCGGCTCCCACCTCTGCGCGGGCACCGGAAGTGCGGAGCAGGATCGAGGGACTGCAGATTCCGTGGTCGACGGTGTTCCTGCCGGACGGCACGGCGGTCATCTCGGAACGCGATTCCGCCCTGCTCAAATCGGTGACGGACGGCAAGGTTGGCACCATCGGGGCCGTTCCCGGCGTCGTTCCTGGCGGTGAGGGCGGGCTGCTGGGCCTGGCGTTGTCGCCCGACTTTGCCTCTGACCACTATCTCTACGCCTACTTCACCGCGGCCGACGACAACCGGATTGCCCGCATGCGCCTGGAACGTACCGGGGCGGCCGGCGAAGTGAACCTCCGGCTGGGTGGGCCGGAGGTGATTTTCTCTGGCATGTCCAAGGCATCCACCCACAACGGCGGCAGGCTCCGCTTCGGCCCGGACGGGTTCCTTTACGTCGGCACGGGAGACTCGCAGCGCCGGGAGCAGCCGCAGGACCGGAACGCCCTGGGCGGCAAAATACTGCGGCTCACCAAGGACGGGGCCCCCGCGCCCGGCAATCCCTTCCCGAACAACCCCGTCTACAGCCTCGGCCACCGGAACGTCCAGGGCCTCGCGTGGGACGGCCAGGGCCGGCTCTGGGCCAGCGAATTCGGTCCCGACGTCAATGACGAACTCAACCTGATCCGGCCCGGCGGAAACTATGGGTGGCCGGAAGTCACAGGAGCACCCCACCGCGACGGCTTCATCGACGCCAAGGTTGTCTGGCCATCCACTGCAGACTCCTCGCCAAGCGGACTCGAAATTGTTGGCAGCACGGCCTACCTCGGCGCACTGAGGGGCCAGCGGATCTGGGCAGTCCCGCTTGACGGCGAGAATGCCGGCACTCCTGTGGGGTACTTCACACGGGAGTTCGGCCGGATCAGGAACGTTTCGTTGGCTCCAAACGGGGACTTGTGGGCCCTCAGCAACAACGAAAACCCTGATTTCGCGCTGATTTTGCGGCTTCCACGCTAGGTGGCACGTTCCGCCCACCCCGATTTCACACTGGCGCAAACTTCGTGTAGAGTTTCATGTCGTTGCGGAGGTCAACGCGGGAAACAACAGCCCACGGATGAACAAAACAACAGATGCACCTCTAGCTCAATTGGCAGAGCAATTGACTCTTAATCAATGGGTTCCGGGTTCAAGTCCCGGGGGGTGCACCAACCGAAGCCCCGCCTTCAGGCCACAAACCTGAGGCGGGGCTTCGTCGTCCCCGGGGCTTCTTAGCCTCAGGCTCCCCCGCCGCCCGGCACATTGCCGGAGGAACCCCTGACCTGCAACTCGCTGCTGACCAGATGCTTCCGGCCCGGCAGGTCAGGATTGCCCAGCCGCTCCAGGATGAACTTGCCGGCCTGGACCCCCACGGCAAGATTGCCGTTGTCCACGGACGTCAGTGACAGGTGGCGGATGCGGGCCAGATACGTGTTGTCGTAGCCCACCAGGGAAATGCCGCCCGGAACCGTCACGCCCGCGTCCGCCGCGGCGGACAGCACGCCAATGCAGGCAATGTCGTTGAAGGCGAAAATCGCCGTTGGCGGGGTGGTGGCGGCCAGCAGCGTCCGGGCCGCGCTGTAGCCGCTTTCCTCACTCATGCCGCCCGCCACTGTGTGCGGTTCCAGGCCGGCCACCCGCATCGCCTCCTCGTAACCCGCCCGCCGCAGGCGCCCGATCTCGTCTGGGCCCTGGAGATGGGCGATGCGCCTGTGTCCGAGCGCAATGAGATGCTCGGTGGCCTTCCTGGCACCCGCGGCGTCGTCGTTGACCACAACATCCACGCCCGGCAGCTGCGGGTCAAGGGTGCCCGCCAGCACCACGGGAACCGCGGCGGAGGCGACCCTGATCGCGGCGGACTCCGTGGTGGTTCCCACCACCACCAGGCCGTCGATCCGCTGCTCCAGGAGCGCTTCCACCGACGGGCGGCCGATCCTGCGGTCCGTGTAGGAGTCGGCCAGGACGGGCGAAACGCCAGCGGCATGCAGGGTGGCGGAGAGACCTTCCAGGAGCTCGATGAACCAGGGGTTCCGGAGATCGTTGAGCAGGACACCAACGGTCCCCGTGCGCGGCATCGAGAGCCCGCGGGCAAGCTTATTGGGCCGGTAACCCAGCTCTTCCATCGCCTCAAGCACGGCCCGCCGTCGTGCTTCACTGACGTTCCCGGAACCCTGCAGAACCAGTGAGACAAGCGACTTGGACACCCCTGCCCGCTCTGCCACATCCCGGATCGTTGGCTTGGCCACGGGCAGGCCGCCGCTGGGGAACGATGGGTTCACGGTGCTCCTCTTCGGGTCATGGCAGCTCGGTCCTGCCGGTCCGGTACCAGCCTAAGGGGTTGACGAACCAAGCTCCTTCCCATCATTATGGACCGGTCCAAGAAAATTCCAAAAAATCAAAAGAGGATCCTCATGAGTGAACCGCACGCACGCCGGCTGGTGGCAGGAATGGTTGGAGGCGGCGCAGGCGCGGACATCGGCAAGACGCACCGCCGCGCGATGCGCCTGGACGGCGAGTTCGACCTCCGCGCCGGCGTCTTCGGCCGCGACCAGGGCCGCTCGGCTGCCCTGGCGTACCAGCTCGGCATCCCGGCGGACCGGCACTACGCGGACTACCGCGAGATGGCGGAACAGGAATCGGGCCGGGAGGACGGCGTCGACGTGGTGGTTGTTGCCACGCCAAACGACAGCCACTTCGAGATCGCCAGCGCTTTTCTGGAGGCCGGCATCTCCGTGGTGTGTGAAAAGCCTCTGACCCGGGATTCAGTGACCGCTGCGGAGCTGGTGCGGATCGCGGCCCATAACGGCGCGGTGCTGGCGGTTCCGCACTGCTACTCCGCCTACGCCATGGTTCGCCACGCGGCCCGCATGGTCCGGGACGGACGGCTGGGAACCATTACGTTCGCGGACGTGGAACACGCCTCGGGCTGGGCAGCTACTCCCCTGGAGCAAGGCGGCCACAAGCAGGCCACCTGGCGGACCGACCCGGACATCGCGGGTTTCCCCAGCGTGATCGGGGACCTCGGCACGCATGGCTTCCATCTTCTTCGCTACATCACCGGGCTTGAGGCGGAGAGGGTGTCCGGCCGGCTGCGGACCGTGGTTCCGGGCAGGCGGGTCTTCGACCACGCGACCGTGGAACTGCAGCTCACCGGTGAAGTCCCGGGCCGGCTATGGGCCAGCATGGCCGCCGCCGGGCACAACCACGGCCTGCGAATCCGGGTCTTCGGCACGCAGGGAAACCTCGAATGGCAGCATGAGGACCCGCATCACCTGACGGTCCAGGACCTCGATGGAACCACCACGGTGCTGACGGAAGGGCTCAGCACACTGTCTGAGGACGCCTCCCGGCTCACCAGGGTAGGGCTGGGCCATCCGGAGGGATTCCTCGAAGCTTTTGCCAACTTCTACCGCGACCTGGCCGCCGAGCTTCGCGCCCGCCGGGACGGCACCCTGCCGGAGACCCGGGAACTGTCGTTCCCCACGGGCCACGACGGCCTGGTGGGCGTCAGGTTCGTCGAGGCGGTCGCCGCATCACACGCCCGGGATGCAGCCTGGGTGACCCCGGTGGGTGCCGCGGAGAAGGTAGGAGTCTGACCATGCAGCGCTTCGCACTCCTCGGCGCAGGCTTCATCGGCTCCGTCCACGCCGCCAACCTCGCAGCCCATCCGGATGTTGATTTTGAGCTGGTCTTCGATGTTGACCAGGACCGCGCGAAGGCCCTGGCTCTCCAGCATGGCGCCAGCGCTGCCACGGACCTGGCAGAGGTGTTCGACTCCGCTGCCATCGACGCGGTGTTCATCGCCTCCTCCACCGATACCCACGCCGCGCACCTGCGCCGTGCCGCCGAGGCAGGCCTGGCAGTACTGTGCGAAAAACCCATCGACCTCGACCTCGGACAGGCCCGGGAGACTGCAGCCTTCGCCGCCAGGCACGCGGTGCCGGTCATGGTGGACTTCAACCGGCGCTTTGACCGTGACTACGCCGAGCTCAAACGGATAGTGGATGCCGGGGAAATTGGAGCCGTGGAGCTCATCCAGCTCACCAGCCGCGGCCCGGCCATGCCGCCGCTGCCCTACATCGCCACCTCCGGCGGCCAGATGCGCGACCAGACCGTGCACTTCTTCGATCTGGTCCGCTGGCTGACAGGAACTGACCCCGTTGAGGTCTTCGCCACGGGATCGGCCCTCGCCGAGCCTCGGCTGGCCGAATACGGCGATGTGGATACCTCCGTGGTGTCACTCCGGCTTCCCGGCGGCGCGCTGGTCCAGATCGACTGCGCCCGCCGCACCGGTTACGGGTATGACGAGCGGATCGAAATCATGGGATCCGAGGGCATGGCCGAGGCCGGCCGGCACCGTACCGGTGCGGTGTCGCGCTACTACTCAGGGAAGGTGGTGGCCGACGGCATGCACCCCGGCTGGTTCGAGCGGGTGCAGCCTACCTATGCCGCCGCGCTGGGCCACTTTGTGGCCGAGCTGGAGAACGGAACAGCGGCCGACGGCGGTTCAGCTGTCACGCCGTCACTCGAGGACGGCCTGAAGGCACAGGCCATCGCTGAAGCGGCGACGCTGTCCCTGCGCACAGGCAGGAGCGAAGCCATCCAGTACTGACACAGCGGGCTTACCGTCGGCGTCAGCCTGACGCGACGGGGCCGGCAGCGAGCCCGAACCGCGGAAAAAGGAGCGGCAGTCCCGTTCTCACACCGAAGTCAAGGGCATCCCCGCGGTGCCCCACACCGTTGCCCACAAAGCTCCGGGTCCTCATCCCGGCTGCCTTGGCGTCCTGCTCGGCCACCGCCGCCTGGGGTCCGTACACACGGTCCAGGGATCCGCTCGTAAAGATGGCGAGTTCATCCGGATACCTCCGGGCCTTCATGATGTTGGCGGGCTCCTCCGCGGCGAAGGCCGCACGGTTGCCCTTGAAGATGACGCTCACCGTGTGCGCCTCGGTGCCGTTGAGCGGCTTCAGCTCGCCGGATATGTCGAGAATAGTGCCGAACAGATCAGGACGCTTGGCGCCAAAGGACAGCGCGCATTCGCCGCCGTTTGAGTAGCCGCCCACCGCCCACTCCGTCCGGCGCGGATCCACGTTCAGGTTCTTGCGGATGTAGCCCACCACGTCTTGGGTGACGTAGGTGTAGACCTTGCCCATGCCGGAGTCGACGCAGACTGGATTGCTGAAGGGGTTGCCGAGCTGGTCAATGGTCAGCGTGATCGGGGCCAGGCCATGGTGCTGCCGGGCCAGCGCATCGAGTTCCCTGACCGACGATTTGTCCTGTTCCGGTCCGCCGGGCTGGCCCATCATCATGACGAGGACGGGCAGTTCCGGCGGGTTGGGGACCAGCGCGGCAGGCGGCAGGTACAGGTGGGCGTCCCGCGCATGGAAACCCGAGGCAGTGGCGGGAATGGTCACGGCGCCGCTCCGGCCCGACGCCGGCATCCCGGTGGGCGCCTTCCAGGTCATCCACAGCGGCTGCCGGGATACCGGCTTTGGGTCCAGCTTCGGCAGCGCGAGGTGGGTGGTGGTGTTGAGGTCCAGGAGGGCGCCGAGTGTGGTGTTCAGACCGTAAGCGGCATTGATGCCCAGTGTCGCCGTCGAAACAAAGAGCGCAGCGGACGCCACGGCGGCAATCCTGCGCCACCAGCGTGTGCGCCAAAGGTTGGCCAGTGCCAGGGCAACGCCAGCAAAGGCGGCCACGACCCAGGCGCGGGTGTCCGTGTCCAGGGGCAAACCGAAGATGTTGAGCCATGCCTCGCAGATGAGGAGAGTGATAACCCCGGCTGCGGCCCCGCCGGCAACCGCCAGGCCCGCAGTGCGGAGCCGCGAAAGCCCCGGCCTGGCCAGGAGGTACAGCACGGCAAGAATGCTTGCCGCATCAAAGGTGTGCAACAGGGGTCTTTGAAGAATATTGAGGTCCAACAGCTGCATCCCGGCTCCTTGTCCGCCCCCAAGGGCAGGGTAAGGCCGCAGCCTTACAGCTCCCTGAATGCTTTCTGGGCACCGGCTTGGACCCCCAGCAAAGCTTCAGGATAGGGGGCTATGGTGTACCCGCTTGCACAGCAAACTGGAGGATTCTGTTGTCGACGTGGCTGTATTCCATCAGTCTCCTGGAGGGCTGGTTCCCCAGCACCCTGTGGGTGCTCAGCGCCATCTCGCTTGGATTCCTGCTCCTCCGCAGGCGCCGGCGCTGGTGGATTTTCGCGGCGGTAACCCTGGGCGCTTCAGTGGCAGCCTGCTTTGGCCTGGCATGGCTGCTGGTCCATGCGTTCTATGTTTGGCCGGAGGACCTTCCCCCGGAGGTTGTCGCCTGGACCGGGCTTGGCGTCTTCGCCACCGCGGCCGCCGTCGGGAATATGGTCCGGAGCGGTCTTCTGCGCACCCTGGCTGCACCGGTCGCCGCCCTCATCGTCCTGAGCCTGTGCGGATTGCAGATCAACGCCTACTTTGGTTTCATGCCGACCGTAGGGACCCTGCTCGGGAAGTCCTCGTCCACGCTGCTGCCCCTGGAATCAGCGCTGGAAAAGCACGGCGACGCCGCATCCTTCGAAACCTCACCGGTCTACGGGCGCTGGCACAAGCCGCTGAACCTGGCCGCATCCGGCGTCATGCGCCATGCCGAAATCCCCGGGACCGTGTCGGGCTTTCACGGCCGCCACGCGCACATCTATCTGCCGCCCGCCTATCTGGTCAAAAACCGGCCAAAGCTTCCGGTCCTGGTTCTTGTCGGCAGCCAGCCAGGCTGGCCGGGAGTGTGGGCTCTCAGCGGGAATCTGGTCCAGATGATGAATCAGTTCGCCGAGGCGCACCGTGGGCTGGCACCGGTGGTGGTCATCCCGGATCCGAACGGCACCGAGGACGGCAACACCATGTGCATGGACACCACCCTCGCCAAAACCGACACCTATATGAGCGTGGACGTGCCCGACTGGATCAAGCACAACCTCGACGTCGACTCCGACCCGCGTCACTGGGCGGTGGGCGGCTTCTCCTTCGGCGGCACCTGCGCCGTTCAGATGGCCACCCGCCATCCCGGGGTTTACCCGAACTTCATGAGTTTCGCCGGCGAGCGCGAGCCTGCCCTCGCCGTCTCCCGGCAGGAGACTGCAGACCTGGCATTTGCGGGAAACCTCGCTGCGTTCACGGCAGAGGTTCCCCTGACCCTGCTTTCCCAGCGGCACTACCCGGACAGCTACGGTTTCTTCGCGGCAGGCGGCGATGACAGCGAATTCCGGGACAACGCCGTCGTTCTGTCGGCAGCCGCCGTGAAAGCCGGGATGCACGTCAGGACTGCCATCATTCCGGATGCGGGACACTCATGGAAAGTGGTCCTGGATTCGATGCAGCAGGCATTGAATTTCCTGGCAAAGCCGATGGGGCTGGTCCCGTGAGCGATACCCTGCCCGGCCGGGCCCCGAGGCTACTGGCCTTCGGGCGCCTGCTCGTCAGGATTCCACTCGCTTCGTGCCTCACCATCACAATGTGGACGGCCGCTGTCGCGACGCATGCAGTGACTGCCGGTCCCCCGGCCGGAATCCGGCCGGCGGTGGCGCCGAGCCTGTTCGCTGCCGGCCAGGGCGACTTCCGGGCCCTGTTCCTCTCCATTTTCTTCACCGGGAACCTGGCATCCTACGTGCTGGCGAGCATCGTCATCCTCGCCGCCATCGGGTTCGCCGAATCCACGATGGGCACCTGGCGGGCGGCGGCAGCCTTCCTCGGCGGCCATCTTGGGGCCCTGGTGCTGTACTTCGCCGTGGTCCAGGCGGGCTCCGCACTCGGCAGCGACTGGCTGGCCAGCATGAAGCACGCGGGCGTCCTGGGTCCCTATGCGGGCGCGCTCGCTGCGGCGATGGCCGCCAGTCCGCTTGTCAGTGCGCTGTGGCGACGGCGCCTGCGTTCCGTGGCCATCGCCGTGACGCTGATGCTTCTCCTGTACGTCGGGCACCCGCAGTCACTCGACGGGTTCCTGGGCCTGCTCTGCGGGCTGGCACTGGGCCAGTTCATGCACCGCCACACGGCGCGGGCCTCCCGGCTCTCAGCCCATTTCACCCGGTCGTCCAGCAGGGAAACCAGGGCCCTGCTGTCCATGACCGTGGCTGTCTTCGCGGCCGGCCCGGCAATGGCGGCCCTGGCACAGGCCCCCTCGGGTCCGCTGGCGGTGCTCCGGGACCTCATCGTTAATCCGATTCCCACCATCGGCCAGCTCCAGGCCAATTGCCCGGCGGCAATCGACCTCAGCTGCGCGGAGGTGATCCACAGTCCCGGGCTCAACGGGCCGGGCGGCGTCGCCTTGTCGCTGGTACCGTTCCTGATGCTTCTTGTGTGCGCGGAAGGCCTCCGCCGGGGAAACCGGTTGGCACTGTGGCTGACTATCGGCGTGCACCTGGTGATCGCCGTTCTCTCCGCCCTGCATCTGCAGCTCTTCTCGCTTTTTGGCACCTACATGCGTACCGGCGGCCGGATCCTCTCCGTGGACTCAGCGATCGTCGAAGTGCTGCCGGTGGTGCTGGTCCCGTTCGTCATCGCAGCGCTGCTGTTCGTCAGCCGGCGGCACTTCATCGTCGACCCTGATCCCGTGCTGCGGCACCGCACGCTGATCCTGCTCCCGTCCCTGTTCGCGGTGTTTGTCCTGGGATACGTGATCGCCTGGTTTGCCGAGGACAACTATCACCGCCGCGCCGGGCTGCTGGCGCTGGTCACCACGCTTCCCCGGATGTTCCTGCCGTACCCGTTTTCCTTCCGCTATTCCGTGTCGGTCTATCCGCACGGTTTCTTCTCCACCCTGCTCTTCAGCTTTGGCGGCGCCGCCTTCTGGCTGGTGGCCATGATCAGCGTCCTCGGACTCTTCCTCAGCCGCAGGCTCAGGGATGCACGCCGGGAGACCGACCAGTCGCTGGCCAAGGAACTCGTCCGGGTGGGCGGCGGATCGTTGTCGTGGATGGCCCTGTGGCCCAATAACCGCTATTGGTTCAACGACGCCGGGACGGCGGGGATCGCGTACCAGGTCCACTTCAATGTTGCCGTCACCGTGGGCGGCCCCTTCGGGAAACCCGGGGACGCGTATGCGGCCACCGAAGAGTTCACCCGCTTTTGCGCGGCCCATTCCCTGGCACCGTGTTGGTATTCCATCGCCGATGACCAGTGGGAGCACCTGGCGAAGCTGGGCTACCGGCGGGTCGCCGTTGCCGAGGAGACACTGCTGCCCATCCGTGAAATCGAATTCAAGGGTAAGGAGTGGCAAAACGTCCGCACCGCGATCAACAAGGCGCGGAAGCTGGGAATCGCTGTGCTCTGGTCAACGTACAGCGAACTGGCCGGCAGCCTGCGGGCGCAGGTCCACGAGATTTCGGAAGCCTGGGTGGCGGACAAGGCCCTGCCGGAAATGGGGTTCACCCTGGGCAGCCTGGAAGAACTGAAGGACGACGACGTTCTCCTGTGCCTGGCCGTGGACACGGAGGGCACAGTGCACGGCGTGACCAGCTGGCTCCCCGTGTTCGGGCGCGGACGCGTCGTCAGCCGGACCCTTGACTTCATGCGGCGGAGCCGTGAGTCCTTTCCGGGCGTCATGGAGTTTCTGATCGCCTCGGCCGTCCTTCACTTCAAGGAGACCCTGGACGTAATTTCGCTCTCCGGCTCGCCCCTCGTCAACTCCGGCCAGGCCAGCCCAAGTCCCGCGGCCGGAGCGGCCGCGGCAGTTGCCGCAGAGGGGGACGCCCTGGGCAGGTTCCTGAACCTGCTGGGCAGCGGTCTCGAGCCCGTCTACGGGTTCCGGTCGCTGGCAGCGTTTAAGGCACGGTTCCGGCCCCGGCACCGGACGCTGTACATGATGTACCAGGACCCGCTCTGGCTGCCGCGGATCGGACGCGCCGTCACAGAGGCGTATATGCCCAACATCTCCCTCCGGCAGACGGCGAAGCTGGTGCGCGAAATCGTGGGCTAGGACCCCGCACCCCGCCTATTCAGACGGCCACCCCTATTCCTGCACCGACGCCTGCGCAGGTGCTGTCAGCGGCTGCGCCGGGCCCCGGTTCCTTGACCTGGCAGGACAATGGGCGATTAGGGCCAAGGTCGCGCCGATGAGGACGAGGTTCTTCATGACAAACTCGCCGTCCGCGGTCAGGAGCAGGGGGTCGCCTTGGGTAAACATCAGCCCGGGCAGCATCACG
The DNA here is from genome assembly GCF_042795115.1 of Arthrobacter sp. NPDC056493. Lineage (NCBI taxonomy): Bacteria > Bacillati > Actinomycetota > Actinomycetes > Micrococcales > Micrococcaceae > Arthrobacter > Arthrobacter sp. NPDC056493. The sequence continues at coordinate 59,604 of NZ_JBHTSL010000021.1, forward strand.
AAGGTCAGGAAGGTTCCGCAGAGGTGCGCCGCCAGGACCGGAAGCGCCAGGCGGAGCGCAATCCCGGTGACGACCAATACGCCCAGCAGCACCTCAACTCCACCGAGAACAGTCACCACCACGTGCGGGTCAGCCCAGGGAAGTGTGCCGGCAACCATGCCCGCCACCGGCGATACTCCTGCCACTTTCAGCGCCCCGAACCACATGAACACGACGCCCAGCAAGAAACGCAGCGACGGCATCGCCGCCAGGCGCAGCACCTGGACAAGACGTGCTTCGGCAGCACCCCCAAAACGCACCAGCAGCCCGCCCCCGCGCAGCAAAGTTTTCATCGTGTTTCCTCCCTGACGATGGGGACAGCCGCCTCCCCGCTTATTGGATGCAGGGAGGCTACGGGGGGGCCCTTGTGTTTTCCTTTGGCACGCGGGCATGGGGCGGGTCCCCGCAGGCGCCGGGCCGGGCTCTGTCCGCGTCAGCCCGCCGTCTGGAGCGCGACGCGCTCCGGTTCACCGGACAGCAGCGATGCCTGGGCGGCGTCGGCCACCATGGACGCTGCGACTGCGTCCTCCGGTGTGCACGGGTTCTCCCGCTGCCCCAGCACCAGTTCCACAAAGGCCGCCATCTCGGCCCGGTACGCCGTGTGGAACCGCTCGGCGAACGTCCTGTGCGGCGGTCCCGCGGGGAAGCCCACCCCCGGTTCGGCGGAGGTCATCGCCATCTGCTCATCCATCCCCACCATGACGGATCCGGCGGATCCCTGGAGTTCCAGCCGGACGTCGTGTCCTGCCCCGTTGTAGCGGGTGGCCGAGACCGTTCCGACGCTGCCGTCGTCGAACGTCACCACTGCCAGCGCGGTGTCGACGTCGCCGACTGCGCCGATGGCGGGGTCACCATTGTTGGACCCCTTGGCGAATACCTCCACGATCTCCTTGCCGGTGAGCCACCGGAGGATGTCGAAGTCGTGAACGGAGCAGTCGCGGAAAAGCCCGCCGGACGTCGCGAGGAACTCCACCGGCGGCGGTGTCATGTCGCAGGTAACCGCCCTGACCGTGTGGAGCCATCCCAGCTCCCCGGCGTCGAAAGCGCGCTTGGCTTCCAGGTAGCCCGGATCGAACCGGCGCTGGTGGCCGATCTGGACGGTGCCGCCCGCGGCCCGGATATGGTCGAGCACGGGCAATGACTCCTCGACGTTGACCGCGACCGGCTTTTCGCAGAACACCGGGATTCCGGCGTCCACGCCTGCCCTGATCAGGTCAGGGTGCGTGGCGGTCCCCGTGGCGATGACCAGCCCGTCGATGCCGGAGGCAAGCAGGGCTTCAACGGAGGGAAGGAACCCGGCACCGATTCCGCCGGCCAGTGAGCGGGCATGCTCTGCGGCAACGTCGGTCAGCTGCAGGCGGACCGAGGTGCCCCGCGGCACCAAAAGCTCATTCAGTCCGGTGATGTTCCGGGCGTGCATGGCGCCGATCCGGCCCACGCCCACGAGTCCAAGGGTTACTTCCTTCATGCTGCTCCTTCTCACGGCTCCCCTACTCCGACGCCCGGCCGGCGTCGGCCACGGAGTCAGCCACGCCGGCGACTTCGGCCTGGACTTCCTTGAGGGCGGCGGTGTGGCCGCCGAGCTGTTCGAGTTCGTGGGCGAGCTCGGCCAGTTCCGCGCCGCCGGCCATCTGGGCGGTGAGTTCTTCGAGGGTGATGTCCTTTTTCTCGTAGTAGCCGATCGAGCGGCCACGCTTGAGCAGCAGGAACCGGTCCCCCACCGGGAACGCGTGGTGCGGGTTGTGGGTAATGAAGATGACCCCGAGCCCGCGGTCCCTCGCCTGCAGGATGTACCGGAGGACCACGCCGGACTGCTTGACGCCAAGAGCTGCGGTGGGTTCGTCCAGGATCAGCACCTTAGCCCCGAAATACACGGCCCGGGCGATCGCCACGCACTGGCGTTCACCGCCGGAAAGCTGCCCGATGGGCTGTTCCACATCGCGCAGGTCGATGCCCATGTCCGCCAGTTCCTTTTTCGTGATGTCCTTCATCCGCTGCACGTCCATCCGGCGGAACGGCCCGGACCCGACGGTCAGCTCTGAGCCGAGGAAGAAGTTCCGCCAGATCGGCATCAGCGCCACTACCGCCAGGTCCTGGTACACGGCGGCGATCCCGGCGTCCAGGGCCTCACGCGGGGAACCGAGCTTGCGTTCCTCGCCCATGATCCTGAACGTGCCCTCGTCATGCTGGTGCAGGCCGGCGATGATCTTGATCAGCGTGGACTTGCCCGCACCGTTGTCGCCCAGCACGCAGGTCACCCGGCCGTTGTCCACCGCCATCGTCACCTCGGTCAGCGCGATGATGTTCCCGTAGTGCTTGCCCACGTTCTCCAGCGAGAGCAGGTGCACCGGGGTGTGGGTCAGCGGGTCTTTTTCGTCCTTCAGCAGCATCTGCTGGTCAATCTGGTGTGCATTCATTCTCTTCACGGTCCCCTTCTACTTCAGTTCCGCGCGGCGCTTGACGATCAGGTTCACGATGGTGGCCAGCAGCAGCATCAGGCCCAGGAAGAACTTGAACCAGTCCGGGTTCCACTGCGCATACACGATGCCCTTGTTCGCCATCCCGAAAATAAACGCACCGATCGCACCACCCACCGCGGAGCCGTACCCGCCGGTCAGCAGGCACCCGCCGATCACCGCCGCGATGATGTAGAGGAACTCGTTGCCCACACCCTCACCGGACTGCACGGCGTCGAACGCGAACAGGTTATGCATCCCCAGCACCCAGCCGCAGAACCCCACCGCCATGAACAACCCGATCTTGGTCTTCGTCACCGGAACACCCACCGCCCGGGCCGCGTTCGCGTCCCCGCCGGACGCGAAAATCCAGTTGCCCACCCGGGTCCGCAGCAGCACCCACGAGGCCACCGCCACCAAAGCAATCCAGATGAACACCGTAATCTTGACCTCCACGCCGCCCAGCGTGACCGAGGAGGCGAAAATCGCCTGGGCCGAGGAGAACCCGTCCATCGTGGAGATCGACGGCGAGGACACCGACCCGCCGATCAGCCGGGTCAGGCCCAGATTCAGGCCCGTCAGCATCAAAAACGTCGCCAGGGTCACGATGAAGCTCGGCAGCTTCGTCTTGACCAGAATCCACCCGTTGATAAAGCCGATACCCAGCGAGACCACCAGGGCCAGGCCGACGCCGACCCAGACATTCGTGCTGAAATACCAGCTGAACAGCGACGCCGTCAGCGCCGAACTGATCACCGCAACACCCGTCGAAAGGTCAAACTCGCCGCCGATCATCAGCAGCGACACCCCCACCGCCATGATGCCGATCGTCGAGGACCCGTACAACACCGTCGCGAACGCATTCGGCTGGATAAACGTCTGCGACACGGACGCGAAGAAGACGAACAGGACAACAGCACCCACGAGGGCACCGACTTCGGGCCGTCCAAGGAGTTTCTGTAAAGGATTCTTCCGGCCGACTCGCTCATCGACGGCGGGAGGCCTGGTCAGGGTCTGGGTGGTCATGATGGTTCTCCTTTGTTCCGCCGGCGCCTGCCGGAGAGGCGGGCACCGGCGGATGTCCAAGCTGGTTAGCGAATGCCCTGCTGGGCGAAGGTGAGGGCGTTGGCTGCTCCGGCCTTGTCCACGATGGTGGGGCCGGTCAGGACGGGCTGGCCGCCGCCGATCCTGAAGCCGCCGCGCTTGTACTGCCAGAGCGCGTCCACCGAGCTGTAGCCCTGGAGCCAGGGCTGCTGGTCAACGGTGAATTCAACGGCGCCGTCGGCAATCTTCTGGGCGAGTTCGGCGTTCATGTCGAAGGAGGCCACCTTGGCCTTGCTGCCGGCGGCGGTGACTGCCTTGAGGATGGTCAGGGTATAGGGTGCGCCCAGGCCGATGACGACGTCCGCGTCAGGCGTGGCCTGTAGCTTGGCGGTCACGGTGGAGGACACCTGGGTCATGTCCGTGCCCTGCACGTACAGGATTTCCGTTGCCGGAACCTTCGACTTCACGCCTGCACAGCGGGCTTCGAGGCCTACGTGGCCCTGTTCCTGGATGACGCAGATGCCATGCTTCAGGCCCAGGGAGTTGAGCTTGTCGCCCACCGCTTCACCGGCGAGTTTCTCGTTCGACCCGAAGTGCGTGAACGCGCCCAGCTGTGCCGACACCGATTCGCCGGCGTTCAGGCTCACGATGGGAATGCCTGCGTCCGTGGCCTTCTTCAGGGCGTCCTTCAGGGCGTCCGGCTTGGCCAGGGTCACGGCGATGCCGTCCACCTTCTGGTCCACGGCCTGCTGGATCAGCTGCGCCTGGCGGCCGCCTTCAGGGTCCGAGGTGTACAGCAGCTCCACGTTGTCCTTGGCTGCGGCTTCCTCGGCGCCCTTGCGGACAATGTCCCAGAAGGTGTCGCCGGGAGCAGCATGCGTGATGAGGGCGACCTTGATGCGCGGCGTCGACGCCGCCTGCCCGCCGGCCCCGGCGTTCGCGTTTTCCGCCGGCCTCCCACCGCTGGATGAACAGGCGCTGAGAGCCAACATCGGCACGACGGCGGCAACCAGTGCCACCTTCTGCCATGAAAATTTCTTCACCGAAAATCTCCTTTGATCCGGGTTCCGGCCGTGCCACGCCGCACCGGCTGGAATGTTTATATATCCGATCATGGTGACTCGGATCACTCTTGTCAATGTTTGTCCTAACATTAGGACGATATTAGTTTTGTTGCTGGTTTACCCGCCTATGAAGGCATGCCGGAACGCCGACAGGGCCCTGTCCCCCGCGGCAAGTCCGGATCCGCCCGACGCGGCCGCCTCCAGGCCGATAACGCCCGAGTAGCCGGCGCCGGCGAGCGCCTTGGCGACGGCGCTGTAGTTAACCTCCCCCGTTCCGGGTTCGAACCGGCCCGGAACGTCAGCCACCTGGATTTCCCCGATCCACGGCAGGGCTCCGCGGACAAGTTCAATAAGGTTTCCTTCGCCGATCTGGGCATGGTAAAGATCCAGCATCATCCTTACGTGCGGGTGGTCAGCTGCGGACACCAGCGCCAGAGTGTCCTTGGCCCGCGCCAGCGGTATGCCCGGGTGATCCAGGGCAGTGTTGAGGTTCTCAAGCGCAAAGACGACGCCGTGCCGCTCACCAAGGCTGCCCAGCCGCTCCAGGGTGCGAAGGCCGGTCAGCCACATCTGTCCGGTGGAGCGATGGAGCGGGCGGACGGCCACCCCGCCGTCGCCAAGTTCCGCCGGATGCACCACCATGCGCTCGACGCCCAGCTCCAGCGCCGTCGGGATGAGCTTCTCCGCCGATTCCACGACGCGGTCCGCACCGTCGGGGTCGATGAGACTGCCGCCGAAGTAGCCGCTCATGGAGGAGAAACGGGCACCCGTGGCAGCCAGCACCGAAACGTCCCGGCCCCGCGTGTCCCAGAGTTCCACCTCGAACCCCTGCTCATGAATGCGCTGCACCCGCTCGATGAGGGGCAACTCGCCGTAGAGCATCTCGGCGCATGCTGCCAGCCGGAAGCTCATGCGCCCCGCCCTCTGGAGTTCTGTCCCATGGAGTGCTGTCCTGCGAACTGCAGCCCGGGCTCGGCCGGGCGCAGATGTGCCACAGCGGAAACATCCACCGGGACGCCGGCCTCGTGCGACCGGATCGCAGCCAGCGCCACCGCAAGCGCGTTGCGGGCATCGACGCCGCCCGGTGCCGCCGTTCCGCCCCCTGCCCGTCCGGCCCGGCGCGCCGCCACGCCGTCGACGAACCGGGCCAGTTCGGCGGTGTAGGCATCGTGGAAGAGGTCAATGTTCAGCCGCACGGTGTCCGAGGCGGTGCCCGCCGCGGTGTAGCTCACGGCGCTGGATGCCTGCGGGCCGCCCGCGGAGACCATGCCGGCCGATCCGAAGACTTCGCCCCGCACGTCATAGCCATACAGGGCGTTGAAGTTGGCCTCAGCCACTGCAATGGCACCGTTGCTGTAGGTCACCGTGACCACCGCGGTGTCCAGCAGGCCGCCGGCTTTCGCTTCCGGGGCGACCAGGGCGTCAGCGACTGCGTGCACCTTCACCGGCACCGCACCCGGGTTCAGCCAGTTCAGGGTATCGAAATCATGGATCAGCGTTTCCAGGAAGATCGTTCCGGGCGCTATCCGCTCCGGGGAGGCAATGCCAGCCGCGGTGCCCGGGTCACGGGTGAGGGACCGCAGCAGCTGAGGGGTGCCAACCACCCCGTCGTCGATCAGTTTCCTCGCGGCGGCGAAGTCCGCCGCGAAGCGCCGGTTGAACCCGAACTGGACATTGACCCCGGCGGCGTCAGCAGCGGCAAGTGCCTCATCCAGTTCCTCGACCGTGCGGCCGCCCGGCTTTTCGCAGAACACGTCCTTGCCGGCCCGTGCGGCAGCTGCGATAAGACCCGAATGGAATCTTGCCGGTGACGCCACCAGAACGGCATCAATGTCGGGATCGTTAATCACGTCCGCCGGATCTGCGGTGATTCTGCCAACGCCAAGCCTGCCTGCCAGGGCTTCAGTGGCCGGCAGGGCGGGGTCAGCGATGGCATCCAGCCGCGCATTGGGAATGCGGTGCGCGACGGATTCGGCATGGAAGGCGCCAATCCAGCCGGCTCCAATCAGGCCGAGGCGGACGGGTCGGTTGTCACCGGCCGGTTGCTGGACGTAGGTCATGTTTCAGTCCCCTTCTCGAGTTTCTAGATCGTTCTAGTGCACTGATGGTGGCACAGCCGTTGGCAATCTGTCTAGATCGTTCTATAGACTGCTGGCAGCAAGGAGGCACATGACTGAACAGCAACGGCGCCCCACCCTGATGGACGTCGCCGAGGCGGCCGGCGTATCACGGGCCCTGGTGTCCATCGTGATGCGCGGTGCCCCGGGCGCGGCCGAGGCCACGAGGCAGAAGGTGCTCGACGCCGCGCGTCAGCTTGGCTACCGGCCGGACAGCCGTGCCCGGCTGCTGCGCAGCACACGGACCAAACTCCTCGGCCTCAGCTTCTCCACGGCGCACGCTTTCCACGCCGAGATTGTGGACGCCGCTTACGCCGAGGCCGGCGCCAAGGGATACGAACTCGCACTGGGCGGCGTCACCAGCGGCAGGCCCGAGGCCCGGACCATCGAGGCTCTCCTGGATTTCGGGTCCGAGGCACTGATTCTGATCTCGCCCACGCTCAGCAGCGACGAACTGGCGCGGTACGCCGCCCAGGTGCCGGTGGTGAGCCTCCTCCGGAACGACGTCGGTGAACTCACCGACTCCGTCAGCAGCGATGACTACGAAGGCATCCGAATGGCGGTGGAGCACCTCGTGTCCCTGGGGCACCGGCGGATCGTCCATGTCGACGGCGGTTCCGCGGTCTCCGCCGAACCGCGCCGGTCAGCTTTCCGGGCGGAGATGGAACGCCGCGGCCTGGAGCCGGCCATTATTGCCGGCGGTGCGATGGAGGAAGACGGAATGACGGCCGGCAATACCCTCGGCCCGGTCATGCCGACAGCCGTGATCGCCTTTAACGACAGGGCGGCCCTGGGGGTCATCGAGAGCCTCCGGGCACAGGGGCAACAGGTTCCGGCAGACGTGTCAGTGCTGGGCTACGACGACAGCCAGTTCGCGCGGCTTAGCTATGTGCAACTGTCCTCGATCAGCCAGGACGCCCCACTGCTTGCCGCGGCGGCAGTGGACCGCGCCGTGGCGCGGATAGAAGGAAAGCAGCCGGCCGGGCATGTTGTGCGGACCCCGCACCTGGTGGCACGCAAAACCACTGCCGCTCCCCCTGCAGGCGGGTAGTCGCCGGTGCCGGGAATTCGCCTCGGACTAGGAATTTGCCTCGACGATCAGCCCGGCCTCGGCGCCGGCAACGATCGCGCTGGTCTCCGGCGATGCGAAGCGCTTGGCCAGCTCCCGGACCACGGCCTGCAGTTCCTGGCGGAGCAGATCCGGGTCAATGGACGCCGCGGCGAGGACGGACCGTTCCATGTCCGCAGCAGCCATTACTGCTTCGGTGCCGCGTTCCGTGAGCGATACGACGTGGCTCCGCCGGTCCGACGTGCTGCGCTGGCGCACGATGTGCCCGTGCGACTCGAGGCGGCTCAGCGTCTTGCCCATGGTCTGGGCCTGCACCCGGACAAGCTGGGCCAACTGCGCCTGCGTCATGGGACCGCTGTTGTAGAGCACCTCGATGGCAATAACGCCCGCGTGGGTCAGGCCAATGGCGCCCAGCTTCTCGTTCCATGAGTGCTCAACGAGGCGGGCCGCCGTGGACAAGAGGCGCCCTGTGGGCCAGCGATCCATATCAGGCATACCACCAAGTATAACTAAGCCTGATTAGTACCCGACACGAAGCCTTACTAAGCTGAAATGTCCTGCACCAAAACAAGGAGACAACGTTGGCTGAAAAACTTACGCCCGGCGACACTGCCCCCGGCTTCACACTGAAGAACGCAACGGGAGCGGACGTCAGCCTCAGCGATTACCGCGGCCGGAACACCATCGTCTATTTCTACCCGGCCGCTGCAACACCCGGGTGCACCAAGCAGGCCTGCGACTTCCGGGACAGCCTGGCATCCCTTCAGGCTGCCGGCTACGAGGTGTTGGGAATCTCGCCTGACCCGGTGGGCAAGCTGGCCAGTTTCGCCGACGCCGAGGGCCTCACGTTCCCCCTCCTGTCAGACGAAGACCATGCAGTTGCCGAGGCATACGCCGCGTGGGGCGAGAAGAAGAACTACGGCCGGACCTACGAGGGCCTCATCCGTTCCACTGTGGTGGTGGATCCGGACGGCAAAGTCGCCGTGGCCCAGTACAACGTCCGGGCCACCGGGCACGTCGCCAAGCTGCGCAAGGATCTGAAGCTCACGGACGCCTGACGGCGCTGCCCAACGCAAACGGAGCCTGCCGCAAGGACCGCACAGGTGACGGTACAATTGAGGCTGGCATCCGCCGTCGTACGTTTTCCTGCTGCTGACAGCATGCAGGGCGCACCAGGCGGAGCCGGGCGCGAGTGGTGAAATTGGCAGACACGCAGGATTTAGGTTCCTGTGCCTTCGGGCGTGGGGGTTCAAGTCCCCCCTTGCGCACCAGGAAGAAACGGGGAAATCCCGGGCTACGGCCCGGGATTTCCCCGTTTAACAAACTTTCC
>NZ_JBHTSL010000022.1:0-67014 GCF_042795115.1 Arthrobacter sp. NPDC056493
CAAGCAGTCCGGCCTGGGCCGTGAAGGCGGCCTGGAGGGCATCGAGGAATACCTCTACACGCAGTACATCGGCATCGCCGACCCCTACGCCGGCTGATTTCGCCCTGCCCCCGCCAGCCGGCGGGGGCAGACCTTCCGGCAGGGGGCGACCCGACAACCGTTTACCTTCGGCAAACCTTGAGGGACTCGGGATGGGCTGTGGACGGGAAGCCGAATGCTCTCGAGCCCGAATGTCTTCGGGATACCTTCGCCGTTGTGTTGCCTGCGTAGGCTGAAGTCATGCGAAAAGATTTTGATCCCGGCGAACTGTCTTCGCGGGACTTTTACCGGCTGTTGACAGCCGTTGTTGTTCCCCGGCCGATTGCGTGGGTCTCGAGCAGGTCGGCTGAGGGCGTGGACAATCTCGCTCCACATTCCTTCTTTACTGTTGCATCAGTGGATCCGCCGATCGTCCAGTTCACCTCGGTGGGGGAGAAGGATTCGCTGCGTAACATCCGCACGCGGGGAGAGTTTGTGGTGAACCTGGCACCTGCCGGGCTGATGGCCGAGGTGAATGCCACGGGCACGAATTTTCCACCGGACGTGAGTGAGTTCGACGCGGCCGGCCTGACACGGGAAGCAGGGAGCACTGTCGGCGTGGCCAGGGTCGCTGAGTCGCCGGTGGCCCTGGAGTGCCGGCTGCACAGTACGTTGCTGATCGGTGACTGTGTTTTGGTGTTCGGGGAGGTCACCCATGCCGTGGTTGATTCGGGCGTTCTGGATGGCAGCCACCCGCGGATCGACCTGCTGGAGCCGCTGGCACGGTTAGGGCTCGATGAGTGGGGCACCACGGGGTCGGTCAGGGAAATGAAGCGGATCCGCAGGGACGATTGGCCTGGCGGATTCCGCCTGCAGGACCGCTCGGAGGACTGAGCCGTTGCGGGGTGCCTGTATGGTCCCGGGCACCCCCGCAACGGGGCTTGTTGGTTAGCCGAGGCCGAGCTGGACGAAGATGACCCAGACGAGGAGCGGCACCATACCGATCATCGCGATCGCCCAGAGCAGCAGGGCCCGGAAGAACATCCGCTCATCCTTGGGCTGGGCGCTGGCCATGAGCAGCGCCCCGCTGGTGGACATCGGGCTGACGTCCACCACGGAGGAACTGATGGCGATCGCCGTGATCACGCCGATGGGGGAGAGCACCGGATCCATTGCGATGGGAGTGACAATCGGACTGATCACTCCAAGAGTGCCGGTAGTGGAGGCGAAGGCGGAGACGACCGCGACCACGTAGCTGGCGATCAGGGCGGCGAGGGAACTGTCGCCCAAACCGGCGATACCTGCCTCCAGTTCCTTCAGGGCTCCCATTTCTTCGAGCAGGCCCACATAGGTGACGATACCGGTGACCAGAATGATGGCGGACCAGGGCATGCTCTCCACGGCAGGCTTCTGCACGCCTGGCTTCACGCAGATCAGCACCAGGGCGACGACGAGCGAAGCCACTCCGACGTCGATGCCCATAACCGTCGTCAATACCAGCAACCCTCCCAGGCCGAACAGGGTCAGGACCCGTATCGGTGTTGCGGCGACCTTGATCGGGCCCTGACGCGAAGCCGGGTCGGTGGCCACCTGCGCCGGTGCTGCAACGGTGAGCACCGAGGTCCCCGGGCCGCCGGCAGTGCTCCGGTCCGCCCCTGGACGTACGGGGTCCTGGCTGGCATCGGCTCCGGTCGCGGCCGATTCATCACCGCTTTCCCGTGCAGCGCGGCGTTTCATGATCCACTGCACAAGGACGTAAGCGAGGACCGCGAGGACGGCGTTGAACACGAAGCAGTAAACGTACAGCTTCAGGGAATCGGCGGATGCTCCTGCCTCATCGAGCATGACATTGGCGAGGACGCCGAAGGGGTTGACCGGTGAGAATGCGCCGGCGTTTGCACCCTGGACGATGACCAGGCCCATGGCCAGCGTACTGATGCCGAACCGGAGACCAAGCGCCAGGGCCACCGGAGCGACGATCGCGATGGCGGCCGGCGTGAAGGCCCCTGCCGAGGCGAGAACGGCGGTCAGAAGGAACATCAGGATGGGAACGAGCACCTTCCGGTTGCCGGCGAGGCGCTCGGCCCAGTAGGCGAGCAGGTCGATGGTGCCGTTGATCCTCACGATGGCGAAGAGCAAGGTGGCGCCGACGAGGATGAAGAACAGGCCGGCCGGGAACTGGCCGATGACTTCCTTGATGGGCATGCCAACGAGCATGGTGCCGACGCCGAAGGCGGCAACTAGGGCAATCAGTCCGGCATTGATCCTGGTGAACGAACCGATGGCAAAGGCGGCCACAAGGATAATGAACGCGATAAGGGAGGTGGACATGGGGGTCCGCTTAGATCGTCGCGCCGGTCAGGGCGCGCGTTCCCGAGAGCAGGCTGCCGGCACCCGCAATAGCCGGAGCGTGGCCCAGGGCTTTCAGGATCTCGTACGTCGTTGCCGTCGCCGCGGTGATGACCGGCAAACCGAGTTCATCTTCAACAGCCTGGACCGCCGGGAGTGAAGGCATCTGGACGCAGGCGGAAAGAACAATGGCCTGCGCGCCTTCGCGCTTGAGGTTACGCGCGATACCCGGCAGATTCTGCGGGTCCAGGCAGCCGACTGCCAGGTTGTCGGCTACTTCGAGACTGGTTGCGTCCAGGACCGTGATTCCGGCGCCCTCGATGTACTCGACCACCATCTGGGTCAGCGGCTTCATGTACGGGGTGATCATGGCAACCTTCCGGACGCCCATCTCCTGAAGGGTTCGTACCAGCGCTCCGGCGCTGCTGGTGACCGGTGCCGGGTGCCCGTTCCCGGCTGCAGCAGCGGCGATGACCTCTTCGGACCCGGCATGGGCTCCCGGCCCCTGCGCCATGACAGCCACGAGGCAGGCGTAGGCGATGACGTCCACGTCGGCGTCCGACACGGCTTCGGCGCAGCCCGCAGCCTTGCCCACCATCGCCAGAAGCTCTTCACGGTTGACGTTCTTCATGCCCGCCCTGGCGGAGTGGAAGGTGTACTTGTGCCCGGTGGCCTCGGACTGGCGGCGGAAGAGCTCGGGCAGCTCGGTTTCCATGGTGGTGTTCGAACTGGGAACGATCAGGCCGACGCGGGAGGCGCCTGGACGCTTGGGCTCGGCGGCAATTTCACAGGTGACTTCAGGGGTGCTCATCGTTTTCTCCACGACGTTGTGCTGACAGGAAAACCCACAATCCGGGTTGATGTCCCATGATGTGGGTTCAGTGGCCGGAATGTCAAACAGATCACACGGCGCCTCAGGGAGAGCCGCCGGATCATCGCTTCCGGTCTGTCTAGGATGGAATCCCCGCAGGGTGCGGAATAAGGGCAGAAGGGATCACCGTGTCATCGGACCAAGGCTCAAGCTCCTCACCTCTTCTGGTGCTTCACAAGGTCGCCGAGATTCTGGGCTGTTTCTCAGTCGGCGAACCCGAGCCGACCCTCCAGCAGATCATCCGGCAGACCGGACTGCCCTCCAGTACCTGCCAGCGGCTCGTTCAGAACATGGTCCGGGAAGGATTTCTGGACCGGGACGGAGACCGGTACCGGATCGGGATCGGCATGGTCCGCTGGGCCGCGCCCGGCACCCTTGGGCTCGACCTCGTCAAGCTGGTCAAGCCCGTGCTGCAGCAACTGCGCGACGAGACAGGCGAAAGTGCATGCCTCTACGTCAGGGACGGGGCATTCCGAACGGTGGTCGCGGTTGCAGAAACCCGCCACGTGGTAATGCGGCCTTTCATGGTCGGAATGGTGATGCCCCTTCACGCCGGAGCTCCTGGCAAAATTTTTCTCGCGTATGACCCGGACGCCTGGAGTTCGTTGGGGGAAGCGGAATTGAGCCGCTACACCCCTGCCACCCCCGGCACCCTCGAGCTACTCCGGGCGCAGGCGCAGGCAGCCCGGGAGCAGGGTTACTACGCAGCCTTCGGTGAGCGCAACGAAGACGTCGGATCGGTCAGCGCACCCGTTTTTGACCATACCGGCCGGCTCGCCGGTGTGCTGGGACTGGGATTTCCCACTCAGCGCATAACGCCCGGTGACGTGCCCAGGCTGGGTCCCATCGTGGCGCGTGCCGCCGCCGCCGCCAGCAACGCGCTGGCCTACCAAAATGTGACGCATAAGGACTAGGGGCAGTCTGTCCGCCGTCCCGGGTGTTTGTCCTGGGTGTGTACTGTCTGCCGTTGCTCCGGCAAAGGTGCTGGCGGAAGCGGAAGTACTGGCCCGTAAGTCGAGGGTTGCGAGATTTCATGTCTTCGGGTGGGCTGTGCTTTGGCGGACCACGAGTTGGGCCGGGACGAGGGTGATGCCGGGTCCGGTGGTGTGGGTGCGGAGTTCCTGGAGGATGTTGTCGACGCAGCGTTCGCCGATGTCGGCGAAGTTCTGGTGGACGGTGGTGAGCGGGGGAGTGTAGGAGGAGGCTTCTGGGACGTCGTCGAAGCCGACCAGGCTGATGTCTTCGGGGACGGATTTTCCTTTTTCGCGGAAGGCCCGGAGCAGGCCGAGGGCCATGTGGTCGTTGGCGGCGAACACGGCGGTGCAGCCGGGTTCGTCGGCGAGCCGGAGCCCGGCGTCGTAGCCGGAGTCGGCTGACCAGTCGCCGCGGATCACGGGCGGGACTGGTTTGCCTGCGGCGGTGAGGGTGGCGCGCCAGGCGGCGGCACGGCGTTCGCTGGCGAAGGATTCCTCGGGGCCGGCGACGTGCCAGACCGCCTCGTGTCCGAGGTCCAGCAGGTGCTGGACGGCTTTGTGGGCGCCGTCGGCCTGGTCGGTGTCCACCACGCTGTACTGTTCGCCAGCGTCGGAATCCACGACGACGACCTTCACTCCCGGGGGCAGCGTCACTGTCGCTGCGTCCAGGAGGTGGACCTCCATGATGGCGATGACTGCGTCGACGGCGAGTTCCCCCATCCGGGAGAACGCGCCCTGGATCCCGGCCTGCGTCGGTGCGGTGACCGGGAGAAGTGTGATGGCGAAGTCCTGCCTGGCGGCGTGGAAGGCAATCGCCTCCAGGGTGCGCATGTTCCCCAGCGAGGACAGGGAAAACGTGATCACGCCGATGGTCCGGAAGCTGCCGCGCTTAAGCGCCCGGGCCGCGCTGTTGGGCCGGTAGCCCAGCTCGTTCATGGCCGCAATAACGTGCCGGCGGGTGACGTCGCGCACCTCGGGGCTCCCGTTGGCAACCCGCGACACGGTCTGGGTCGAGACTCCTGCCAGCACGGCGACGTCCACAATCGATACGCGGTTGTGGGGTGCCTCAGCACGGCTATTGCCTGCATTTTTCATTTCGGTTTCCGCGGGAAGCCTGTCGCTTGGCGTCATGGCAGTACGTGACCGGCCTGTTCCTTCAACCGGGTCATGCCAACTGGATCTGAACACATCTTTCCTGCCTTGTTGCCAGGGCCGCTTCGACGGCACCGAGGGGAACAACCGTGATTCGAGTTAGCGATAAATCAGCACCTTAACCAAGCGTGTCGCGCTCGAGCGCATCGGATCTTCCCCCATTTTGAGCGGTTTTTGAAGGAAAAGCCAGTGATCCATCTATTTTTAACAAATTTTCGGAAAGGTCTTGATAGTGCGCTAACTCAGCCTGTAACTTATCTCACTAAGCCCCACAGCCGGGGCGATCACGAACACGAGGGAGTGTTGTTCATGCAGAGAATTGGAACTGGAAGCCGTCGAAACAAAAGGCTTGCCACAGTGGCACTGTGTGCTTCCATCCTGACGGTCGGCACGCTCGGGCTGGCCGGCTGCAAAGGTGGCGCCGCCGCGGACGGCGGGGCTGAGAAAGCCTCCGGCAAGGGGCTGGTTATCGGCTGGAGCCAGCGCGGCATCAGCGGCAGCGACTGGTGGAAAACCCTCGTTGAGGGCGGCCAGGCTGAGGCCGGCAAGGTCGGGGCGCGGCTTGAACTCCTGGACGCCAATGGCGACACTGTGCGGCAAAATGCCGATGTCCAAACCCTGATCACCAAGGGCGTTGACGTCGTCGTCATGAATCCGAATGACCCGATCGGGGTCGGCCCGTCAATTCAGGCATTGAAAGACGCGGGCATCCCGGTTGTGACAGTCAATTCGAGTGTAGATAAGTCTCTGGTTCCGGACATGTTCTGCTACGTCGCGGAGGACCAGGAGCAAACCGGTTCGCTCGCGGGCAAGGTGGCTGCACAGCGGGCACTTGAGAAGTTTGGGGACAAGGGGAAGATCAAGATCGTCGGGATTGGAGGCTTCCCGGGCGATGTGCTGAGCGACCTTCGGTTCAATGGCTTCCTGACGGGCTGGAACAGCGTCATGCAGAAGCATCCAGGCGTCACCACCGTGAAGCTTGACACCAAGTACGGGGAGTGGAAGCCGGACAAGGCCCTGGCGCCGATCCGTGATGTCGCCACGGCCAATCCCGACCTCAAGGTCATCTACAGCATGAGCGATGTCATGCATGGCGGCATCGTGCAGGGCCTGCAGCAGGCCGGCCTGTGGGGGGATGGGATCATCATGGCCAGCTATGACGGCGGCATGGGAGCCATCAAGGAGATGGTGGACAACCCAAAGGGACCTCTGCAGGCGGACGCGTCCAACCAGCCGTGGGACCAGGGAGCTGCAGCCGTGCGCATGGCAGTTGCCGCTGCCCAGAGTGACCAGTCCCAGTGCCCGGGCAAGACCAAGTACATCGATACGACCGTGGTCACGCCCGCTGACGCGGCCAAGTACTACGTCCCCGGCGACACCTACGTCCGCGCCAAGGACTAAACCTGCAGGCCCGGACAGCAATCTACAGCCGGCCCGTTCGGCCCCGAAAGTCCCAGATAAGGAACATCTATGTCCGCCAACAATCAGGCACCGGTGACATCAGCCACCGGGACCGCGGGAGAATCCCTTTCAAGTGCCCCGGAGCTCGAACTCGAGGCCATCACCAAGTCTTACCCTGGCGTGAAGGCGCTGAAGGGCGTCAGCTTCAGCGTCGGCCGCGGATCGATCCATGCGTTGGCCGGGCAAAACGGGGCCGGCAAGTCCACGCTCGTCAAGATCCTTTCCGGCGCCGAATCCCCGGACTCCGGGGGCATCCGCCTGGGTGGTGAGCTCCAGCGTTTCCGGGATCCAATGGATGCCCAGCAGGCTGGTATTCACACCATCTACCAGGAACTCTCGCTCGTTCCTTCCCTGTCCGTGGCCGAGAACATTTTCCTGGGCCAGCTGCCACTGCGCGGCAGGGCGGCGGTGGACTGGCAGCGGATGCAGGCGCAGGCACGGGCGGCCCTGGACCGGGTGGGTTTCGACCTTGACGTGCGCCGCCCCGTCGGCAGCTACTCCACGGCAGAGCAGCAGGCGGTGGAACTTGCCAAAGCGCTGCACAAGGACGCACGGGTCCTTCTGCTGGACGAGCCGACATCTACGTTGCCGATGCCCGATGTCGAGCGGCTCTTCACCGTCCTGCGGTCCCTGTCGGAGCAGGGCGTGACGCTGCTGTACATTTCCCACCGTATGGATGAGCTCTTCTCGCTCTGTGATGCAGTGACCGTGCTGCGCGACGGTGTGAACGCCGCGGATCTGAAGACGGCGGACTCCAAGCCCTCCGACGTCGTCACCGCGATGGTCGGGAAGAGCCTTGAAGGATCGATTGCCGACGCGGCATTGCGTGGAGAACGCTCGCCGCGCCTCGGTCCCGGCCCCCGGGAGAGGGTCATCCTCTCCACCGGTGACCTCTCGGAGCAGGGGTACGTGGACAAGGTGTCGTTCGAACTGCGCGAGGGCGAGGTCCTCGGACTCTCCGGGCTGATCGGCAGCGGCCAGTCAGAACTGGCTGGCCTCATTGCGGGTGCGCGGCGGCGGACCTCCGGAGAGATAAGCGTCGACGGGCGGACGGTGGACTTCCGTGCGCCGCGGGACGCGATCCGCCGCGGGATCGGGCTGCTGCCGCAGGACCGGAAGGCCGCCGGCTTCATCCCTGACATGGGTGTGGCCGGCAACATTACCCTGGCCAGCCTGCCGCAGTTCAGCCGGCTGAGCGTGATCCAGTCACGGCGGGAACGCAGCACCGCGGCCGACATGGTCGACCGCCTCGGCATGAAAGTATCCGGGGTGACCCAGCCCCTGAAGACACTAAGTGGCGGGACCCAGCAGAAAGCCATCCTGGCCCGGTGGCTTGTCCGCCAATCACGCATCCTCGTGTGTGACGAACCGACCCGCGGAGTGGACGTCGGGGCTAAGGAAGACATGTACGAGCTCATTCGCGAATTCGCGCAGGCCGGAGGAACCGTCGTAGTGGCGAGCTCGGAGATCACCGAGGCGATGATGTGCGATCGCGTCCTAATCTTGGCCCGTGGCCGAGTCGTCGCAGAACTCGACCACGACGACATCGACCCCTCCGGCAACGCCATCCTCGAGCGCTTCGCCTGACGGCGCCCATCCACCAGACTTCTATCCAGGAGAACAACCATGTCCCGGACCCTGTCGCCCCTGCCTCAGCGCAGTGACACCACGTCCCCATCCCCGAGTATCGCCTCGCGCCTGCGGGGCAGCGCCCTGCGCGCCCTGCCAAAGAGCTACCTCATCCTGGTGCTCCTCGTGATTATCGCGGTCGGCTATTACGTATCGGACGACTTCCTGACGTTCCGCAACGCCGAAAACGTGATTACGGCCGCCTCGATCGTCGTCGTGCTCGCGATCGGCCAATACTTCGTCATACTCACGGGCGGCATTGACCTCTCCGTAGGCTCGATCCTGGCGATGTCCACGGTCCTTACGGCACTGACCTTGCAGGCCGGAATGCCCGCCGGCGCGTCTGTCGTGTTCGTGCTTGCCTGCTGCGCTCTTGCCGGACTGATCAACGGCGTCCTCGTCGTGTGGTTGAATATTCCCCCGTTCATCGCGACGCTGGCCATGATGAGCGCCGTCAAGGGCTTCAGCTACATTATCCAGTCAACAAGCCTGATCGAGATCCGCGACCAGGGGCTCATTGAGGCCTTCTCCCGCGGCAGCTTTCTCGGCATCCGCAACCCGGTTCTGATCTTCATCATCGTTGCCGTGGCCGCCGCCCTCGTAGCCAAGTACACGACGTTCGGCCGCTCGCTCTACGCCATTGGCGGCAACCCGGAGGCCTCACGGCTTTCGGGCCTGCCGGTCGCCCGGAACCTGATCGTCACCTACACCATCTCCGGCGTTCTGGCGGGCCTGGCAGGGCTGGTCGCCGCGGCCCAGCTGCGGCAGGGAAGCTCCCTCATCGGCGTAGGTTACGAACTGGACGCCATTGCAGCCGTCGTCGTGGGCGGCGCCTCCCTGATGGGAGGCAAGGGCGATCCGCTGAACGCAGTGATCGGCGTGTTCATCCTGACGACCATCATCAACATCATGAACCTCGTCGGGATCTCCTCCGAGCCGCAGCTGGTGATTAAGGGCGCAGTGATCATCCTCGCCGTCTTCCTCTCCAGCGCAGGCGGCGTCCAGAGGATCTCCGGCTTCTTCTCCAAGCATTTCCGGCGAAGCCAGGCCGCCTAGAACCCGGGCCGATTTACCCGCCTACCCACCTTCAACCCATTCAGCTTCAGAAAGCAGGAATCATGTCCATTCGCCCCTTCGGCCGCACCGGTCTGACGGTCTCCGATATCTGTGTCGGCACGAGTGCGCTCGGCAGCTTTCCCGCCCAGTACGGTTACGAGGTCGATGAAGACACCGCCGTCGCCACGATCCACCGCGTCTTCGACGGGCACTTCACCTTCATCGACACGTCCAACGAGTACGGCGGAGGTGCAAGTGAAGAGCGGATTGGCCGGGCGATCGCCGAGCGCGGCGGCATCCCCGAGGGACACGTCGTCGCCACGAAGGTTGACCCGGTTCCCGGCAGCACCGACTTCTCCGGTGACCGCGTCCGCAGGTCTGTCGAGGAAAGCCTCGAGCGCCTCGGCCTCGACCAGCTCCAGCTCGTCTACCTGCACGATCCCGAGAAGATCCCGTTCGAGGAGGGAGTGGCCAAGGGAGGCCCGCTCGAAGCCCTCATCGACCTCCGGGACCAGGGTGTTATCCAGTACCTGGGCGTCGCCGGGGGCCCCATCGATCTGGAACTGCAGTACCTTGCGACGGACGCGTTCGATGCCGTGATCAGCCACAACCGCTACACCCTCGTGGAACAGACCGCCGAGCCGCTCCTGGAGGACGCAGCCCGCCGCGGCGTCGCCTTTGTCAACGCCGCCCCGTTCGGCGGCGGGATGCTCGTCAAGGGACCGCGGGCCGTCCCGCGCTACTGCTACGCACCTGTCGACCAAGCGACCATCGACCGTGTCCTGCGCATGGAAGCGTTGTGCGGGCAGCACGGCGTCCCACTCGCCGCAGCTGCCCTGCAGTTCTCTGTGCGCGACGAGCGCGTGGCGTCCACCATCGTCGGAATGTCCCGCCCGAGCCGCATCGAAGAAACCCTCGGTCTGCTCAACCATGACATCCCGCAGGAACTCTGGGACCAGCTACTGCCTCTTGCAGGCGCCGGCCGGAACGGCATCGAAGCCGTGACGGTCTGACAGCCGGGGCGCGAAGCAGGAATTTACGAAAGGAACCAAAATAATGACCAGGAAGAAGCAGCCCGAGCCGGTCGATGTCGTCATCGTCGGCGCCGGCGCCGGCGGGGCCACCGCGGCAAAGGTGCTGTCCGAGGCCGGCCTGAAGGTAGTGGGCCTGGAACGGGGGCCATGGCTGAAGCCCGAGCACGCATCGGGAGACGAGCTGAAGTTCCTCAACCGGAACTTCATCTGGCAGGACCCGAAGGTCAAGCCGCGGACCTACCGCCCCAACGATAAGGTCGAGGCGGAAATCACGAACTTCTCCGCCACGCCGCAGGTCGTCGGCGGCGGCACCACCCACTGGGGTGGCATGGTTCCGCGCATGGCCGAGAGCGATTTCAAGCTGCGCAGCCTGCACGGTGATGTTCCGGGCGCGAGCCTGGTCGACTGGCCAATCTCCTATGACGAGCTGGAACCGTATTACACGCGCGTTGAGTGGGAGTTCGGCACGTCGGGCCTGGCGGGGGCGAACAAGTGGGAGGCCTGGCGCAGCCGCGGCTACCCGACCAAGCCGTCACCGCTGAGCCAGATCGGGCGGACCTTCGCCACCGCGATGTCCAAGCTCGGCCATGGCACCTTCCCGATGCCGCAGGGCATGGTGACCGAACCCTATCGGGGCCGCCAGCCCTTCAGTGAGAACGGCTTCTGGCAGCAGTACCCGGACCCGGGCAGCGGCAAGTCATCGACGCTGATCAGCTTCATTCCGGACGCGGTCGCGACCGGGCGCTATGACCTCCGCTCCGACTCCTATGTCAGCGAGATCCTCGTCGGCAAGGACGGCCGCGCCACCGGTGTCCGCTACCAGGACGAAGACGGCGACGAGTTCGTCCAGCACGCGAAAGCCGTGATCGTCTGTGGCGGCGGCATCGAGACCCCGCGCCTGCTGCTCATGTCGAAGTCCGGGCTCTTCCCGGACGGCCTCGGCAACGGCAACGGCATGGTCGGTAAGAACGCGACCTTCCACCAGTACTCCTTCTCGGTTGGCTTGTTCGACCGTGAAGTCAGCGACCCGCTGTACGGGTGGGCGGGCCACTACATGAGCCTGTGCTCATTCGACTTCTACGAGACGGATGAGAGCCGCGGCCACATCCTGGGGTCGCTGATCTTCCCTTCGATGATCGGCCACCCCGTGAACTGGAGCTTCCCCGGCCGGCCGACCTGGGGCCAGGCGGCCAAGGACGCGGACCGTGAGTTCTTCAACCACAGCATGAAGATCGGGGTCTTGCTGCATGATTTGCCGGTTGAGGACAACCGCGTCGATCTTGACCCGAACGTTAAGGACGCCTGGGGTCTGCCGGTAGCCCGTATTACCCACACGCCCCACTCCAACGACTTCGCCCAGGAACGGTGGCAGGTTGCCAAAAACGGGGAGATCCTCGAGGCCGCGGGGGCGAAGAAGGTCATTCCGGTCAACATGGAGCGGATCACGGGCAACACCTCCCACGAACTGGGCACCGCCCGCATGGGCAATGATGCGGCAACATCCGTCGTCGACCGCTGGTGCCGCTCCCACGAGGTACCCAATCTTTACGTTTTCGACGCGAGTTTCTTCCCGACCGCGACCGGTATCAACCCGGCCCTGACGATCATGGCGAACGCCTGGCGGTGCTCTGACCGGATCCTTCAGGTCGACCGCCACGGCTGGTCCGAAAACTGATTCACCCTTCACAGGACACGAAAGGACAGATCTCACATGGGACAGGCGGAATGGGCTACGGTGCCCATCTCAACCCGGGACGTCGACGGCCCGGTCTTCTTCACCGAGCACGAGTGGAAGACGATCGAAGCGGCTTCGGCCCGGATCATCCCCACCGACCACCACCAGGGTGCGCGTGAGGCCACGGTGGTGCGCTTCATCGACCGGATGCTGGCGGGTACGCAGTTCATCTTCCCGGCCGCGGACGGCCTCGGGTTCCTCCGGATGGAGGGCCGCGACGAGGCCGCGTGGCAGGAACGCATCAGGCAGCGCCGGGAGTTTTACCGCGAGGGCGTCGTGGAGTTGGACCGGCTGGCCAAGGAGCGCGCCGACGTCGAGTTCATCGAACTCCCGGCAGGGGACCAGGACGCGGTGCTCGAGACACTATCGGGTGCGGCGAAGCCAGACGCATTCTCGCTGCAACACTCCGAGACCGGTCTTGGGGGCGCGCCGGCAGGAAACCAACCGGTCAACGAGGACTTTCTGGAGTTCTTCCCGCTGCTAGTGCTCAACACCCGTCAGGGGTTCTACGGCGACCCGGTGTACGGGGGCAACGAGAACCGCGTCGGGTGGGGTGTCATTGGCTTCGATGGGCCCCCGTCGCTGGCATCAACCATGGACGGCAGCTACACGACCCGGAAGTACATGGTGGAGGGGGCAGAGTGGCCATACGACCAGCATCCCGAAGTCCTGCGCTACCGGCGCCCGTGACAGTTGACGCGCCGACCGGCGCCGCGCTGCGGGGCCGGTCGAGGGTGACCGGGGATAATGGAGTGGTGTCCACGACCCCAGCGCCCTCGGAAACCCGTACCTCCAACGGTCGTGGGGAGCGGCTGGCATCCAGGTCAAAGGCCCCCCGGATGTCCGACGTTGCCAGGCTCGCCGGCGTGTCGCAGCAGACGGTGTCACGGGTTGTCAGGGGGGCATCCAATGTGGATCCGGACATCCGCCAACGGGTCGAGCAGGCCATTGCACAACTGCGGTACCGGCGAAACCCGGCGGCCGCGGCTCTCGCCAGTAACCGGACCATGACGATCGGCGTTGTCAGCTTCGAACTGTCGGTCCTGGGGCCAACGGTGGCCTTATACGGTATTTCCGAGGAGGCCCGGCAACACGGCTATGCGACGCGTTTAGTCACGCTGGCAAGTCTCCGCCGGGACGATATCCGGGCCGCTTTCGAGTCCATCAACTCGGACACGGTTGACGGCGTCATCGTACTCGCGCCTCTCCTCGATGCCATAACGGTTCTTGAGGGCCTCGACATCGGCGTTCCCGTGGTTACATTCCAGCAAGGATCGCAGCCGAGTCCGACCAGCGTCTCCGTTGACGAAGTGCGGGGAGCGCGGATGGTGGTGCGCCACCTGCTGGACCTCGGGCACGAAACAGTGTGGCACGTCCAAGGCCCGCCGGGCTGGATGGCAACATCCTCCCGCGTCCAGGGCTGGGCAGCGGAACTGGGGGCGGCTGGACGCTTCGTTCCGACCCCGCTCCCAACGTCCGACTGGTCAGCCGCCGAGGGGTACCGCGTCGGCCGTGAACTTGCCGCACGGAAGGACGTTACGGCGGTCTTTGCCGCCAACGACCCCTTCGCGCTGGGTGTAATCAAGGCCATGGACGAGGCCGGGCGCAATGTACCGGGCGACGTCAGCGTTGTGGGCTTCGATGATGTCAAAGAGGCCCCGTTCTTTCGGCCGGCATTAACCACGGTGAAGCTCGATTTCGAAGCCATCGGCCACATCGCTGTAACCCGCATTCTGGCCATGATCAAAGAAGAGGCAGAGGGAAACATCCCCCTGCTGGAACCGCGCCTCATACTCCGCGACACCACAGCATCACCTCGAAGCCAGCGCTGACACCAACCGCGCCGGCTGACTACACCCATACCCAGGCTGGACACCCCGCCTGCATAAACGGGCTTTAGCCCACCTCCTGAAAAGCGCAAAGACCTCAGGTCTTGCAATTCCCTACCTAACCGGAATACCGTGAGTTAGCGCTAACTCGGGTACTCGAAGAAGAGAAAAGAGAGAAAAACAATGGTCGATCCATTTGTCGTCGTAGCGGTTTCGCCGCGGACCATCAATGTGAAAAATCCCGGCGACGGCGTAGCCAACGTCAAACGCATCAACGAATTCATCGACACGGCAGTCATGGTCGGGGCCTGGGAGGGCTCTCCGGTCAAGCTGGTCGTCCTGCCCGAAATGGCGATCCAGGGCATGATCGCCAACACGCCCGGGAACCGGGAGAAGGAGCGCCACTTTGCCGTGACGATCCCGGGGCCGGAGACGGACGAGCTGGCGAAAAAAGCGGTGGAACTCAACACCTACATCGCTGCCGAGCTGTACATGGTCAAGGACGAGGACTTCCCGGACCGCCACTTCAATGTCGCCTTCATCATCGATCCGCAGGGCGAGATCATCTACAAGCGCTACAAGGCCACCAGCGATGCCTACGAAGGCGGCATGCTCGGCAACATGAACCCGCACGACGTGTGGGATGAGTGGATTGAAAAGAAGGGAAACGGCAACGCAATGGACGCCATCTTCCCGGTGGCGAAGACCGAGATCGGCAACATCGGCTACGCCATCTGCCACGAGGGTGTCTACCCCGAGGTGCCGCGTGGGCTCGCGATGAACGGCGCCGAGATCATCATCCGGGGCACGCTGATCGAGCCGGCCGTCCAAAACGGCATGTGGGAACTGCAGAACCGGGCGCACGCCATGTTCAACTCGGCGTACGTCGTCGCTCCGAACCTGGGGCCCGAAGTCCGTGAGGACGGAAGCATGCAGGACCTGTTCGGCGGCCAGTCCATGATCGTCGGTCCGCGGGGGCAAATCCTGACCAAGCAGCAGGGCTGGACCTCGGGCGACTCGTTCGTCTGCACCACGATCGACATCGAGGCGCTCCGCCGCGCCCGTGTCGCGAACGGCCTGTACAACCAGTTCAAGGACCTGCGCACCGAGCAGTACCGGGTCATCTACGACAACCCGATCTACCCGAAGAACCAGTACCTCGATGCACCGCCGAGCGAAGGCTGGCTGGGCCGGGAAGACTCAACACGGGCCGCCAATATCGAAAAGCTCATCGAACGCGGTGTTCTCACCCCGCCATCCGGCTACAAGGCCTAACGTGGGGGAATTGGCCGGGGAACACGTCGCGTGGACCCCGGCCAATTCCACGATGGCGGCCATGCCCGTTGGAGACCGGGCAAGCGGCGCCACGATATGGAATACAAAGCCACTCGTGCCGGCCGCTTCGCCGTCCGGAGCCGGCGCCGGTCGAAGCCGGACCGAGACAAAGGGGAGGCGGCTTTGCCTGTGTTCACCATCCGACCGAAAGAGGATGCTCAATGACCCGCCAGCCGCTGACCGGCGAAGACCACGAATCAGGGCCGAAAGAAGCAACAGCAAGTGACAGGCTTTCACTGCGGGCCGCTATTCTCGGCTTCGGGATATCCGGCCGTGTCTTCCATGCCCCGCTCATTCAGGCAGACGATTCCTATGTTCTGGAAGCCATCGTCACTTCAGACCCAGAAAGGACTATGGCTGCCCGGGCAAGTTATCCGCGTGCCCGGATCATTCCCACCGCTGAGCAACTGTTTGCCAAGGTGGATGAAGGGGAACTGGTCCTGGATGTTGTCGTCATCGGCACACCTCCCCTCAACCACAAGCAGCTGGCCAAGGCAGCCCTGGAACGGGGCCTGCATGTCGTCGTCGACAAACCGTTCGTCCCGTGCTCTGAAGATGGTGAAGAGCTTATTGCCGCGGCGGCTGAGGCCGGCCGGTGCCTGACCGTGTTCCAGAATCGGCGGTGGGATGGTGATTTCCTTACCCTCAAGCAGCTGATTCGCGACGGAGCGCTCGGCAACGTCCGCACCTTTGAATCCCGCTTCGAATGGTGGATGCCGGATGGGTTCCGGAACTGGCGGGACACGGCCCTGCTGGCTGAGGGAGGGGGGATACTCCACGACCTCGGCGCGCACCTGATCGACCAGGCCATCCAGTTGTTTGGCCCGGTCGCGGAAGTCTACGGGGAAACCGCCCGTCATGTCGGTCCCGATAAGTCCGATGCAGACCAGGATGCCTTCCTCTCGCTTCTGCACCGGTCCGGAACGCGATCCCGTCTGTGGATGAACGGTGGAGCTGCCCGGCTGGGTCCCCGTTTCCACGTCCTGGGCTCCCAGGCCGCCTACACGAAATGGGGACTTGACGGACAGGAAAAGACGCTGGGGGAGGGCATGCTCCCAACCGATCCTGAATACGGTCTTGAATCCCCGGAAACATGGGGGACATTAGGCGTGCCTGGATCCTTTCGGGATGAGCCGACCCGCCGGGGCGACTATCCGCAGTTCTATGCGCAGCTGGCGCATGCCTTACAAACGGGGAGCGCTCCACCTGTTGATCCCAGCGACGCTGTTGAAGTCCTCAAAATCATCGAGCAGGCTCGCCGATATGGAGATTTCGTCAACTTAGTAGCTGGGCGAGTCGGATGAGTCATCGTCCCAGGGACGAGACGTAAGCCGGGGGAGGGACGCTCAACGCTCCTCCGACATCTGTGGGTGCAGGGTGGCCAGACTCCTCAGGCCAGGCCACCCTGCGCTTAGCGTGTGCCTGTTACTGGCTCGGCGGGGACTTGTGCGTCTCTTGCACGAGTTGGGTGCAGCATTCGCCGATCATGATGGTGGTGATGTTGGGGTTGATGGTGGTCAGTTCCATTTCGGGGTTTCCCTTGTCTGAGGGGCTACCGGTGCAGGTTCGCCGGGATTTGGGCATGGCCGCGCAGGGTAGCTCGTTTGCACGTGAGAGCGGCCCGGGTGGCGGCGAAGGTTACTGGAGGTGTATCAGGGCTGGGCGTGACCCGTAGTTAGTTTTGAAGCTGGCCGCGGAGTGGCAGGGGCGGATCGAGTTGGAGTTCACGGGTCACTTCGTGCTCCAGCCACGTGAGCAGCGTGGTTGCTTCCCGGGTGTTGAATCCGACGACCAGCTGCACACCGAAGCCGTCGATCATGGAGGTGATCCGCCATGCAGCGGCCGCGGGGTTATCGGTGACGAAAACGCGCGCCTCGATGCCCTCAAGGATGACCTTCTCCACCGATGATCGCCAGAACTTGTCCTGCTTGCGCAAAATGTCAGCCATCCTCGGATCGATCCTGGCCGCGGTCCATGCCTCCAGCCACAGAGTCCAGTCACGGATGTTGCCGTGCGGGATGTAGGCGGTGAGGACGCGCTGAAGGCGTTCCGACGGGCTTCCCGGTGCGGCCATGGCTTCCTCGAGAAGATCGCTGGATGTCCGGGTGTAGAGGCCGTAGGCCTCTGCCATCAGATCCTCGCGGGAGCGGAAGTGGTAGAAAACCACGGATTCGCTGATGCCCAGGGCTTCGGCAACATCGGCCGCCCGCGTGGCGTTCATGCCACGCTCCTGTATCTGGTCGAGGGTAGCGCGCAAAATCTCGTTGCGGCGGGAGCTCGCGGACTTGCGCACGATCATCTTTCCATCCTAGGCCGCCCCGGGCTCCAGCCGGGCACTGGTGCGCGGATGGCCGGGTTCCGTGTCGGCAGCCCGTTCGGGCCTGCTGCCTAACGGGATCCCGCCGCATTCTCAAACTCCACGACGGTGCAGGTCGGATCTGGCCGGTAACTGCGGCAGATGCGCAGGGTCAGCTGCTCGAGGCGCAGCAGTTGTCCGGCGCGGAAGCCGGCCTCGCCGGGGAGGCGCACAACGTGCCGGCCCATGCGTACCGCTTCCTCGAACTTTTGTGCGTTGGGCGCCCCGCCCGTATGGCGGGACGTTGGCAGCTCTGGCAGCCGCCACGGGTTGGCGCGTTCCCAGGCTGCGGCGAAGCCGAGCACGAGCCGGTCCGTAAACTTTTTTCCAACGATCTGCAGCCCGACCGGCAGACCTTCGACGGTCTGCCCCGAGGGAACGCTGACCGCCGGCTGGCCGGTCAGGTTGAACGCGTAGCAGAAGTGGCACCAGTCATCTCCGTCACCGACGACCGCAGCCCCTTCGATCGCATCCGGCTGACGCTGAATATGGGGGAAGGCTACGCATTCCATGGTGGGAGTGAGCATCAGGTCATAATCGGCCATGAACGCTTCCCACTGGGAGGTGAAGGCGTGGCGCGCGTTCCGTGCCCGGGCGTAGTCCGCTCCGCTGATCTTCATTCCGGCCCTGATCAGCAGTTCCGCATCCGAACCGATCAGGCCGCTCTCAAGCAAGTCCCCCTCGGACGCGACGTTGTCAGCGAATGTCAGGGTGTTCCAGATCCCCAGCGGGTTCTTCACAGGCGGGTGGGCCGGCGTCAGGTTCGCGCCGAGTGCTTTTAGCCGGTCGATGGTGGCCCGGAAGGCATCCCGGACCCGGTCGTCGACCGGGATGTAGCCCAGGTCCTCGCTGTAAGCGATACGCAAGTCTCCAAGCCGCGGAAGGGTCGCCGCTGCTCCGCTGCGGGGTGCGTCATGGGTTGTCGGGTCGCGGGGGTCGGCTCCTTCGATGACCGAGAGGGCCAGGGCGGCGTCTTCGACGGTGGCGGTGAGGGGTCCCAGGTGGTTCAATTCGTACCAGCCCGGCCAACCCGGTGTGCGGGGTACCCGGCCGAAGGTCGGCTTCAGTCCAACGATGCCGCAAAAGGATGCCGGAATACGGATGGAGCCTCCGCCGTCGCTGCCAATGGCGATGGGTACCATGCCCGCCGCGACGGCAGCGGCAGCTCCGCCACTTGATCCTCCAGGGGTGCGGTCCGCAGACCAGGGGTTCACGGTGGTGCCGTATAGGTCGTTGCTGCAGTCGCCGCGGTAACAGAACTCGGGCAGGTTAGTCCTGCCCACGACGATGGCACCGGCGGATACCAGACGCTCCACGACGGCGGCGCTCTCCGGGGGCCTGAAGCCAACCAGTGCCCGCGACCCGGCCGTGGCTTCGTGCCCGGATTCCCAGAGGGAATCCTTGATGGCTACCGGCACTCCGGCCAGTGGTCCCACCGATTCTCCACGCGCGACGGCCTCATCGATTGCGGCCGCGGCCTGTCGGGCGGCGTTGCCCCGGACTTCAACGAAGGCATTGATGCTCGTATTGGCTTCCGCGATGCGGGACAGGCTGTCCTCAATGAAGGCCACCGCGCTCCGCTGCCCCGAGCGCACCGCCGCGGCGATCCCGGCTGCCGTAGGTGCTGTCACACCGGCTTCCGGCTGGCCGGCCTGGGCTGTCAGTGCGGATTCGTATGTGCCGGAGTTGGCGGTCAGATTAGTGAGCATTGGGAAGAACTCCTTCTTTAATAGCCATCTGTCGCTCTGCGGCGACGTCCAGGTTGCGGCATAGAACCAGGTAGAGCAGGCCTGCGACAGGCAGCCCAACGAAAATTGAGATGTCCACACCGGAGAGGGCGTCCGCGGCGAACCCGGTGAACGGCGTAGTCACCATGAAGGGGACCATCGCGACCAGTGCGGCGAGGTAGGCGAGGTTGCCGCGCCAGCCCCAGCGGCCGTAGACACCATTGGGGTTGAAGATTTCCTTGATCAGGTACCGGCCCTTCCGGACAAAGAAGTAGTCGATCAGGTTAATGGCGGTCCAGGGGGTGAAGAGATACGCCAGGAAAATCAGCACGTTGCCGTAGAAGGCGTTGAAGCGCTCCACGCCGACGAACTGCGCGGTGCCCCAGACCAGCAGGAACATGACCGCGATTGCCCCTGCACGTACTTTACGGCTGGGTTTGACCGGCTTGATGGAGTCACGGATCGAGATCATGGACATCATGCCGCCATACTGGTTGATCGCCATGACAGAGATGAGCCCGAACAGCAAGCCCAGAACGGCGATCCAGCCAAAGCCGGGGAACAACCGGTCACCGGCTTCCCTCACTGCCTCTACCGGGGTGGCGGACGGGCCCGCCGTCGCTGACAGCACAGCGCCGAGGAAGAACACCCAGATCGCTGAAAGGCCGCTTGACAGGTAAGTCCACCAGAATGTGGACCGGACGCCCACGTTGGCGGGCAGGTAGCGGGAGTAGTCGGAGACGTAGGGCGCCCAGCCGAGCTGGAAGCCGGCTGCAATAACGAACACCGTCATGAAGTGGTCGGCATGGAACGGGCCAGGTTCGAAATCGCCGCGGGGTAGCTGCGAATCAGTCAGTGCAGCGATGGTCAGCAGTACCATCAGCCCCAGCAGGGGAAACGTGAGCAAGCGGTTGATCTTGTGGATCCAGTGGTAACCGTACAGGGCTATAAGGGCAGCTGCTCCCGCTGCGAGCAGGTAGCCGACGCTGGTATCGGCTCCCGTGAGGGTGTGGAAAGCGTCAGCCGACAGGATCGCGTCGGACGTGTTGTAGGCGATGTAATTGATCAGGGCGAAAATCCAGACCGTCACAGCCGCCCCGATGTAGCCGAATTGGGGCCGTGACTGCACCAGCTGGGGCAGCCCCAGCTGGGGTCCCTGAGCGGAATGGGATGCCATGAAGAATGTCCCGAAAAGTGCCCCCAGCGTAGCGGCGATCAGAGTCCAGATCAGGCCGGCGCCGATGCTGAGCGCGGTGACCCCGGTGGCCATGGCCGTTA
Source organism: Arthrobacter sp. NPDC056493 (assembly GCF_042795115.1). Taxonomy (NCBI): domain Bacteria; kingdom Bacillati; phylum Actinomycetota; class Actinomycetes; order Micrococcales; family Micrococcaceae; genus Arthrobacter; species Arthrobacter sp. NPDC056493. The sequence goes on from NZ_JBHTSL010000022.1 coordinate 20,805, forward strand.
GATTAATGTTGCCGACAAACCAGATGGCACCCAGGTTGGACACTTTGCCGTGCCGTTCGTGCTCGGGTACCCAGTCGATCGAATGGAGCTCGATTCCCGGGGATTTTAGGGATTCGCCGCCAGTCGGCGTGGAAGACCCGCTCATTGATGCGTCCTTGGAAGGGGTTTCCCGCCGGGGGATTTGGAAAGAATGCTCAATGTTGCCTCCTTGCAACTAAGGCGTTTCAAAAATTGGGGAGTGTTCGCGAGGATGTGTGCGTCCAGGCGAAGTAGCGTGTGATGGCCCTTACTGAGTTATAGCTCAGTAAGATTGCAAAGGTCAATGGGCGCCGGCATCGAGGCCCGCTTCGGCGGAACAGGTAGAAGCCTGACTGCGAGCACTTGACGGCAGGGGCCAGCTCAATCACGATTGGTTTCACATGATGCCTAGAGTTGCTGAACAAGCAACAGATACTTCAAGGCAAAACAGACCCCGGAAGCGCGAAAATCCAGGGAGAGCCAGCCCGCTCAAGGTGGCATTCGAACCGACAGGCTGGCAGGCGGCTGAAGGACTCACGTCTAATGACCGCCATGACCGAACACCGATAACGGGGATCCCGTCAAGCTAGCGGCTGCTGTCACGTGCACGTCGTGGAGATGAGTCAGCGGTTGCCGGGTCACCATTCAAGGCCCCGCCTTGACCGAGGACTGGGACCTTTCGTCATTCCCGGGTGGCTGCGCGCTGTCGTGAGGCATATGCTTCGCGAAATAAACGACGAGCGACAGGAGCGGCAGTTCATGGGCCATGAACGGGTGCTGGTTACGGGCGGTTCCGGCTTCATTGCGGGCCATTGCATCCTCAAGCTCCTTGAGGAGGGCTACCAGGTCAAAGCAACAGTGCGATCTCTCAGCCGTGAGGCGGCCATCCGTTCCGTCCTCACGGACGCGGGAATGGTCAAGGGCGGGAATCTGAGCTTCTCCGAGGCTGATCTTACGGGGGATGACCGGTGGCCAGGGGCCATGGACGGAGTCGATTATGTGCTTCATGTGGCGTCCCCTGTTGTGCCAGGGAATGTCGCGAATGAAGACGAAGTAGTTGATCCGGCATGTGAGGGTACGCGCCGGGTGCTCCGTGCCGCGACCAATGCCGGCGTCAAAAGGGTTGTCCTGACGTCCGCGTTCCATGCCGTTGCCTGGGGATACCCATAGAGTGACCATGTGTTCACCGAGGCAGACTGGAGCCGGCTCGACGGTCCAGGCGTCGACGCCTATGCCAAGAGCAAAACCCTCGCCGAACAGGCCGCATGGGATTTTGTGAGCTCTGAACCGGGAGCGCCTGAACTGACCACTGTCCTCCCTGTCGCGGTGATGGGGCACGTTCTGGGAACTGACATTTCAGGCGCCAACCACCTTTTGCAAAGGATGCTCACCGGGACAATGCCCGGCTACCCGCGGATGTTTGTCCCGATCGTGGACGTCCGCGACGTCGCTGCCGGGCACTTCCTGGCCATGACCACCCCGGCAGCAGCCGGTCAGCGCTTCCTTCTCTCCAATGGCACGGCCATCGCCATGAAAGATATCGGCGCCTTACTGAGGGCGCGTCTTGGCGAATCAGCAAACCGCGTCCCGACGAGGACGATCCCTGACTTCATAGTGCGGGCAGCTGCTGTCTTCTCCGCACAGTTCCGCCCCGTCGCAGCGGACCTTGGCTTTGCACGGCGAACGTCGAACGCCAAGGCCCGCAGTATGCTCGGCTGGGAGCCCCGCCCCGCTGAGGAAGCCATCGTCAGCGCAGCCGAAAGCCTGGTCGCCACCAATCGGTTGTCCGCGTCCTGACAGGTATTCCCGCGGGCCCCGGCGGCCCTTCCGTGATGATTGGTGACTGGCGATAACGGAGATTCCGTCAAGCCTCGCCTAACGGTGGGCACCATGCGAGCGACTGTTTCTGTCGCTTGTGGTGGCAGCCAGCGCGGACTCTTTCGTGGCACATGCGCCCTAACGTGCTGAATGGACCGCTAGATTCGGGCGCCCAAACGCGTTTGTAAGACGAGGAGTCCGAAGGCGGCGGTCAGCGCCAGCGCACTGGGCGCCAGGAAGACAAGCGGCAACCCTGCGGCGCCAACACCGATGCCGCCGACAACTCCTCCAAGGGCGGAGCTGACCGCCGGTGCACTGATGAAAATCGCGGACGCCGTCGCAACGGCCTGTGGCAGCAATCGCTGGGCGACGATGATTCCCAGGCCCGCGAACACTCCCCACACGCCTCCCATGAGGATTTGGGCGATCAGCAGCCCGCTGGGAGATGCGCTGAGCGCGAAGATTGCGTTGGCGCCGACACCAAACAGCGCACCGAGGACCATGAGGTTGAGCATGCCTGTCCGGCGGGCGACAACAGCAGCGGCGGGCATCAGAATGAGCTCAACCAGGGGCTGAATGCCGATAATGGCGCCGCTGAGCGCTGGCGGGTAATGCTGATCATTCATATAGATCGGCAGATAGGCGTACTTGATCGGTTCTCCGGCATAAACAAGGATGTAGAGCCCCGTGAACGCCAGCAAGGGCCCCATCGCCTTCAGCGATACATGAGTCTTGGGACTGGGTGCGTCAGTGTTGTGGGCGGTTGTTGCCTGTGCACGCGGCGTGTGGTCGCGAAGAGTTCCGAGAGGGAGCAGCTGGGCCAGTGTGCAGATCGCGGTTGCCACGAGCATTGCCCGCAGGCCCAGCTGGGCGCCGAGGAAGGTCCCGGCAACCGGACCCACCACCCATCCCAGCGTCAGTGACATCCGGACATACGAGACGATGCCGTCACCAGCGGGCGACGGATTGGTCTGGAGTTCGTCATGAATGGCTGCGAAGAGCTGCGATGTTGCTGCCCCGGCGAAGGCGAGGACGAGCGCACTGATGGCAAACGGCATCCACAGCTGGGTTGAGAATGCGATCCCGAGCCACCCAAGAAAGCCGGCCATCGCACAGAACCGGAACGGGCCAAGCCGGCGCCCCGTGTGATCCGACCGCCGCCCCACAAAATACCCGCCCGCCAGGGCGGTGAGGTTTGTCAGATAGTACAGTCCGGCGACAGTCAGTGAGCCGCCGAGTTCGTCCACGATGAACCGGGCGATCTGCGGTGCTGCAGCGGAGAAGCCGAGACCCGAGAAGAACAGCGCGAGCGTCGCACCGCGATACAGGGGCGTGGCAAGCACCACCCGCAACGCCGAGGGACTGCGCGTCAGTTGATCCGTCATTGTCATGCTTTCTCCATTGAAGTGGCCCCGTCTGCAGGGCGAAACCCAAAACCTAGTGAAGCTCGGTTTTGATCATAAACTGCGGACCGCGCGACGTCCATGAACCCGCGGAGGAAATGGCTCGTGTGGAACCACGGTTTTTTGTGCCGCGGCGATCGGCCCGGCGGTAGTTATCGTTTCAGCTCCACCAGCAACGGATGCCGAAAGGCGGGGGAGCCATGCACCTGACCGGCGCAAAGTACGGACCGGATTTGGCTCCCACCTGTCCCGGCGGCCGATGAGCGGGATTCCATCAAGCTGCCGCGGTCATGCGCCTCAACCGCCGGTGACCTGGGGTGTGTTCGGGTCTCAGTTTTGTGGGGGCTGTGCATCCGGAGGAGCCCTTAGGTAAGGTCGCTGGGGTCGGTGTTTGCTCCGCATAGAACAACGCATACCTTTTCATTCTCGGCGGGCATGTAGCCGGCCGGGCTGAGAAGTCCGGCAAGCGCCGTTGCGGCACCGTGTTCCACAGCGAGCCGGTGCTCGCTCCACAGGGCCTGCCGTGCACGGATGATTTCTTCGTCCGGGACAAGCACCGACTGGACTAATTCGTGTTGTGCCGCCTGTAGCGCCATTACGGATGCCCGCCGAGCGCCCAGAGCGTCTGCAGCAACGGACTCTACAGCGACGTCCACGGGGTGGCCGGCCCCAAGGGCGGCGTTCAAGGCGCGGCAGTTCTCCGGCTCGACGGCGATTGTCCGAATACCATAATGCTGGGCTACGGTTGCTACCCCGGAGAACAGGCCACCTCCTCCAACTGCAACCAGGACCGTGTCGAGGTCAGGGATCTGTGCGTGGATCTCCTCCATGAGTGTTCCGGCACCGGCGGCGATAAGCGGGTGATCGTAGGCGTGGGACATCAGGGCGCCCGTCGCGGCAGCGAATTCCTCACACGCGGCCAGCGCCTCAGCATACTCGGATCCGACAAGCCGCACATCTGCGCCGTAGCCTCTGAGCCGGTCCACCTTGATCCGTGGGGCGTTGGCTGGCAGGAAGACTGTAGCGGGAACCATCTGATCCTTGGCTGCCCAGGCGCACGCCATTCCCGCGTTGCCTCCGGAAGCGATAGTGACGCCCGCGTCGGGTAGTGTGCCCGCGTCTCGGTGGGCCAGGATAAAATTCTGGGCTCCGCGCGCCTTGAACGTGCCGGTAAACTGCATAAACTCCAAAGCCAGTTGTACAGTCCCTTGATTTGAGCCTCGCTCGGCATCCCTTTTGACGGGATCGCTTTGCGCCACAGCCACCGGCCTGATGACGTTCTCGACTCGGTTCCTGGCAGCCTCGATGTCTGCGTACGTCAGGATTTCCATGTTCCGGATTCTTCCTCCCAATACAACGACTGCGGGAACATACGGCTTCCCCGCTCTTGTATCTTTCCACCGAGCGCGGCCTCCCGGTGGCACCGGACACCGAGGACGAAGAAACAGTCCAGCGCCCCGCCGGTAAGGATGGACCTTTAGGGCTATTCCTCCGGGCGTTGACTGGCAGCGGGGCGTGTTGATGTGGGATGAGCACCTTTGTTTGTTAGCCACTCCAGGGTTCTCATGCTGCCGGAAACATGAGTCACTAACCGTATGGATTGGGATGAAGCGGGCAGCAGAGCGGACCGCAAACTATGGAGGGCCTTCTTTTGGGTTGGCGTGGGTCTGCTGGTCGTGGCAGTCCTCAACGTTGCCTTCGTTCTGTCCGATCCTCCGGCGAACTGGTGGCAGTATTTGTCCCCTGTATCTAACGTTTTGGTCGGCGTTGCCATATTGATCTACAGCCGCAGGAGATATAAGTCGCGATCGGCGCCTGGCACCCCTGTACAGTGAGATTCACAAGATTCACAAGATTCACAAGATTCATAGACATTCACAAGGGGCGCCCATGGACAACCCGTTTCGCCCCACTGCTGGGGCGGCTCCGCCCGATCTGGTCGGGCGCGGGGGAGTGCTTGACGAATTCGCCTACGGCCTCCGGATCGGTTCAGGTGCCCCGGGCCTCTTGACCATCTTCACTGGAGCGCGGGGAATCGGCAAGACAGTCATGCTCGGCGCAGCTGAAGACCTTGCGATAGCAAGCGGCTGGGCGGTCGTTTCCGAGACGGCCACGGGCGGATTCCTGGGCCGGATTGGTGAGGCAATGCGGCGGCTGTCCGATGAACTGGGAGAGGGACCCACAGGCCGGCGCGTCACGGCGTTGTCCGTTGCCGGCTTCGCCGTGACGACGCAACTCGCTCCCGAGGAGCAGGTGGACTGGCGCGTGCGTGGTTCGAGGCTTCTCCGGTTGCTGGCGCAGCGGGGCACCGGACTGGTCATCACTGTTGACGAAATCCATGCCGCTGACCGCAACGAATTGTCCCAACTCGCAGCCGACGTACAGCACTTCATTCGCGAGGGCCTTCCTATCGGACTGATCTTTGCCGGGCTGCCTGCCGCTGTCTCCGACCTGCTCAACGAAGGTGTCGCCACGTTCTTGCGCAGGGCGGACCGCATCGACCTCCACGCGGCTTCGATCGCTGAAGTCGATCGATCCTTTACCGAAACGTTTGAAGGCGCTGGTACGATCCTCGGCGGAGATCTGGCCAGGAAGGCGGCAGAAGCCACCGGCGGGTATCCCTTTCTGATCCAGCTGGTTGGCTACTACCTATGGCAAGAAGCGGAAAAGACCACCGCGGGCCTGGACGCCGCAGCTGTGGACCGGGCAGCCACTGCTGCCCGCCGAAGAAACGAACGCGTGGTCATCGAAGCTGCCCTGTCAACAACGTCCGGGAGAGATCGGGACTTCCTGCAGGCCATGGCAGGGGACTCCGGGCCTTCCTCCACCACCGACATCGGCAAACGAACCGGTATGCGGCCCAACGCCGTCGGAAACTACCGAACCCGGCTACTGGACGCCGGCCTCATAGAACCCGTAGGACACGGACTTGTCGACTTCGCAATCCCTGGATTGCGCGAATACCTCATCCGGCGTCCCGCGCTTTAACAGAAGCCTCCTTGCCTGTATCGTTCCCCTCCAATACGAAATGGACCCAAATTAATGTATGCCGTCCTCGAATATGTCTACGAAGAAAATTACCTTCAAACCCGCGAAGCGCATCGCGCAGACCACCTCAGGGCTGCGTGGGAGGCAGTCGAGCGGGGAGACCTGCTTCTTGGTGGGGCCGTTGGTGACGGGCCGTTCAGTGGGTTGCTGGTCTTCACCGGCGAGAACGCACTCCAGGCTGCAAGAGCTTTTGCGGCGGCCGACCCATACGTCACCGGTGGGGTCGTGACGTCCTGGACCGCCCGCCCGTGGACAACCGTTGTGGGAAAGGACGCCACCACGCCCATTCGCCCCTGAGGTTCAGCCAAGCGGACGACGTTTCGCCGCGTGCTTCAGATCGCCCGTGGCCTGATCTGCGCCGCATGTCTGCGTTCCCGGTGGGTTCCGGGCAGCCAGCTGTGAGGCTTGCGCCGTCGACGTCATAGGGTCAGCAGTGAACCGGGCTGTAGAACGCGGCACCCCAGCTGGAATGGTCGGTTGCGCCGGGCCCGAAGCTTGCGTCCAGGATGATGCATTGGCCTCCGGCCCTTTGCGTGTTCGTGTAGACCGGCCGGGGGTAGTAAGAGTAGTAGCCGCGCGAGGCATCGTCGGGTCCGTATGAGGGGTAGTTCGCGATCAAATTTTCACGGTACATCGTCACGCCATATGTGGGGCCGTAGGCGTATGCCACGGAGCAGTTTTTGCGCGCTGAGGCGCTCCAGTACACGTCAATGGAGCCGGTCTTCGTGCCCGGTTTTCCGAAACGGTAGTCCTTGCTATAGGTCGGCACGGTGATGGGGTGTGAGCCGATATACGCGTATCCCGTACCGCATGGGCCTGCGGCGGAGGCCGGAACCGCTGCGACGAGCGACGCGCCGGTCGTGACCGTGACTGCGACGAGCAGCGAGAGACTTTTGTGCTTCAGTATGCCCGGTGTGAACTTCATAACTTCTCCAACGTCCTGGGATGGCTTGTGCGGCACGATCATATAAGCACAACGAATTGAATAACTATAGGGTGCAGGCCGATACGGATCAGCCGCACCGAACAGGACCAGCCGCACCGAAGGTTTCTGGGAAGGCCGTCGATCCTTCGTCAACAACCTGCGATCGCCAACACCGCAGCGGATCTTTCACCACTTGTCGTGACCACCTGGGAGCTTTGTGGGTAGCCCTTGTTGGCCCGGTCTGGAGAGTTACCAGGCCAACCCGGTGCTGGCTGGCCGGGACACGGTATGCGGCGGCCGTCAGAGCCTGTCAGTACTCTCTGGGTTGGATACAAGGAACTGCATTGGTGCCTTGGTCCATGAAGAACGGATGAGGTTGATGAGCAAACCTGAGCGTCCTGTAAATGTCGTCTTCCAATGCAAGCACGATGTGCAGTCCCTGCGCGTGGTGGTTCCACGGGAAGTTCCGCACGAACTCTGCTGTAGTCCGAGCCAGTCCGCTGGATTTGGACCGGGCGGCGGAGGATGCGCCATCCCAAAAGATTTGGCTCAGCGGGTTGAGCGTGAGCTTCGCGATTCGTTTCAGGAAAGCAAGCGCAGGGGCTTTGTGCTGATTGGGGAATAGACGGCCATACGGCGGGGCAATTGTGCAAGCGATGCTTGCACAATTGCTTTCGCCATCCCTGGCTTGTCGACCGGCATGGATGGCGAGCGTTTAACCCGGCCGGAATCCAGAATGAACATGTCGATGTTGCAACGGCCTGTTGCAACATTCCTGACCCGGGCTCTGTTTGGGCGCACGAACTGGGCGATGATTCCTCGCAGTCATCAGCAAAACTCCTGGGGTGTCCACAGCACCCGGAACGCGACAAGCTCGACGTCGCTGAAATCTACAGTTCACTGTTTGCACTCGTTCAACCGTTCACAGACCTATCGATAGCTCCGACTACGAGCGACCGAAGGACTCAGGGAACGCTGCCTAGGCTGAGTTCATAGTACTTTCAGTGAAAGGGCGGTATTTTCGCCGTTTCAGGCGCGCGTGCGACCTGCTTGTTGGGTGCTCCGGTCACGGAACGAGGTCAGCGCCTCGACGACCAGATCGTGATCGTCCTTTTGTGGAAGTCCAGAGACTGTGGCGGTGGCGACGTGTCCGGTGTTCTTGACAAATATCGGGAAGGCTCCACCGTGGGAGGCGTAGCGTGCCTCGTTGAACCATCCGTTATCTTCGAGTCTGCCCCCGCCAACCCTGCCTCTAAGCCCGACAAGAAGTGACGGTTCAGCATATCTTTCGGTTGTCCTGCTTTTTCTCTGAACCCATATGTCGTTGTCCGGTGTGGCCCCGGGGAGGGAGACGTGAAAGAGGACGTGCTCGTTCCGGCGGATGTCGATCGCGATCGGGAGGTTCCGCTCTTGGGCAATCTCCATGATCAGCAGGCCGAGGGCCAGTGCATCCGCTTGGTCAAAGCTGTTCAGGTGCAGGGTCCTGGCTTCGTATTCGAGGCGCTCTATCAGCGATTGCAGCGAGGCTTCGGGCTGCTCGTACCGGGCGTCCGGGTCGAATCCCGGCTCGGCGTGGTGGATCATGAGTGGTCTTTTCCTGTCTGGCGATCCCGCTGCGCAATTTCGCCGGGGGCGGGCGTCGTTAGGGTCAGGTCCTTGTGCGCCAGGTGGCGGTGGAGGACCGGATCTTGAGCTGGGGCTGGATGAGGGCCAGTTGCGTGGGGATGTCCGCGTTGCCGTCAGCGAGTCGGGTCATGAGCATCTCGGCACCTTTCGCGCCGACCTGCTGCGGGAACCCTGCCACCGAGGTCAGGGGAGGGACCTGGCCGGCGGCGATCCGGGTGTCATCGAAGGACGCCACTGCGATGTCGCGGCCCGGTTCGAGTCCGCGGCGGCGCATCTCTCCGTAGACGCCTTCGGCGACGATGTCGTTGTAGGCAACCACCGCATCCGGAAGCCGGCCCAAATCGAAGAGCCGGCCCACCGCCGCGGCACCCCCTTCAGGGGTGATGGAACTGCGGAAGTCATCCACGCTCCACAGTTCACAGCCTTTGCGCTCGAGCGAAGCCCGAAGGCCTGCTTCGCGCTCCGTGAGGGACGGTGCGGGCCGGCCGCCGAGGAAGGCGACGCTTTTGCAGCCGAGGGCGGCGAGGTGCTCTCCGACAAGGGTGGCGCCGCTGACGTTGTCGCTGCCGACATAGTCGAATTCGTTGAACCGGCGCGCGAGCAGTACGACGGGGACGTTGGCGGCGTTGACCTGTTTGGCCAGGCGTTGCGGGTCGGTGTCCGGGGCGGGAAGCAGCAGTAGACCGTCCACCTGGCGCTCGATCATGGAGGCGATGATCTCGTGCTGACGGTCGGCGTGGTCGCGGCTGTAGCCGATGAAGATGGTGTATCCGGCGTCGTGGGTGATCTGGTCTACTGCCATCGCCAGTTCGGCGAAGTAGGGGTTGATGATCTCGGTGACGATCAGGCCGATGGTCATTGACCGGCTTTGGCGCAGGTTGGCAGCAGCCCGGTTGTACACGTAGCCAAGCTCGTCCATGGCCTCGCGTACCTTGACCGCCGTGGACTCCGGGATGCGGGAGCTGCCGCGGACGACGAGGGACGCGGTTGATCGTGAGACGCCGGCGGCCTTGCTCACGTCTTCGAGGGTGATGCGCGGGGCCATGCTGTCATCCTGCCGGTGGGTCGATATGCGAAGAAGCGGCGCTCCCCGTTTCTCGACTTTACCAATCCCCGGCACGGCGCCTGGGCAGGGCGCCGTCTTCCGGCGGAGGGTGTGGCCCCGGGACGCTATCACCGGCGTGATGACTGTTCCCGGGGGGAGTTCTCCGTGGCATCGTTCGTCCGGGTGGACGTGCCGGGGGCGAGGATCGTGTCCGCGACGCGGAGGGCGTTGGCAGCGATGGTCAGCGCGGGGTTGAGGGCCGCGGAGGAGGGAAAGAAGGAGCTGTCGACGACCCATAGGTTGTCCAGGTCGTGGGCGCGGCAGTCCGGGGTAAGGACGCTGCTGGCCGGATCATGGCCCGCCACGGCTGTGCCGCACTGGTGGGAGTTGGTTTCGATGCCCATCCGCTCGGTGAAGATGACGGGGTAGCCGGACCGCCGGACCGCCCGGGAGATCCGCCGGACCAGTTCCCTGTGGGGGCCGAGGTTGTTTGGTTCCCACCAGACGTGGATTTTGCCGTTGACGACGCTAATGCCGTTCTGCCTGCGGGGCAGGTCCTCGGTGGTGAGGTAGATGTCGATGCTGCGGTCGGACATCGCCTTCAGGAGCCAGGTCGGCGCCCAGGGCTTGGCCATCTTGAGCATGCTGGCGCGCAGCTTGCCGAGCATCTGCAGGTTCCCCAGTGGGTATTTGTTGGCGGGCCCGGCTTCGTACCAGTCGTTGAGGCCGAGGGTTTTCTGCCAGAGCGTCCTGTTGATCCTGAACGGGTTGATGCCGATGAAAAAGGTGCTGTTGTGCACCATATAGTTCCTGCCGACCAGTCCCGAGGAGTTGGCGAGGCCCTGTGGGTGGTCCTTCGTGGCTGAGCGCAGGAGCAGCGCGGCAGAGTTCACTGCGCCGGCGGCGAGGACGAATTTGTCGGCTTCGATGCGGATGACCTTGCCGTTGCATTCGGCCAGGGCCGCGACGATGGTGCGTCCGTCCGGTCCCGGGATGAGGCTGGTGACTTTTGCATCGGTCAGCAGCTCGACGCCGGCAGCCAGCGCGGGGTTGATGGCGATCTTTTCGGCGTCTGACTTCAGCCCGGCCTCGTTGGGGGCGCCGTCGCTGGTGGCGCAGAGGGTGCGCTTTTCGGGACTGTCGGCGTCGAGTCCGTTGGGCATCCGGAAGGGGTGCAGTCCCTGCCGGCGCAAGGAGTCGGCCAGAGCCTGGATAGCCGGTTCGTGGTCCAGTGCCAGGTGGGGATAGGCCTCCGAGTGGATCGGCTCGGTGGGGTCCTCGCCTATCTGGCCGTGGACCTGGAAGAGCTTCTCGGCGCGTGTGTAGTACGGTTCGAGGTCGGCGTAGCTGAAGGGCCAGGCCGGGGACGTCCCGTCGGGGTGCTGGGTTTCTTCGAAGTCGCTGGCGCGGAAGCGGGGCAGGCAGGCGCCGTAGACCTTGGTGTTGCCGCCGACCCAGTAGTAGACGCCGGGTTTGAAGGGCGTTCCGGTGCGGCCGTTGTACCAGGTGTCGGCGTTCTTGTAGCGGCCCCTGAGGTAAACCTCGTCCAGGTCGGAGTTCTGCGGTTCTGCCGGGAGGCGGTGGCCGCGTTCGAGAACGAGGATTCTTGAGCCGGAGTCTTTCAGGGCGTAGGCCATGGTGCCGCCGCCCATGCCTGATCCGATGATGGCGATGCCGGTCCTGATCAACCTGCCCGGGAGCACCGGTTCTGCCGGCGCGTCGGGACGGGGCGCTTCGTCGATGGTTTCCCAGTTCATGGTGCTCACCGGCTCCGCTGGGCTTCGTTGAAGTGCTGGATCTGGTCGACGGTGTCGAGGAACCAGTAGTCGCCCCACATGACGGATTCGTCGACGCCGAGGTCTTTGCCTTCGTGGTAGCTGCCGTGCTTGAGCACGCCTGCCCACGCTTCGTCCGGGCCGGCGAGGAAGTCGTCTTCGGTGAGGCGAAGGATGATGGCCAGGGCATAGTCGGCGTAGATTTTGGCCTTGGTGCGGTCCTGGACGAGGCCGGCCAGCTGCCACATGCCGCCGGCTGCGGCCGCTGCGGCCGAGGTTTCATAGGGCCGGGCGGGGGTGGGTTCGTCCCAGTCGTTCGGCGGAACGAGGCGCTCGCCGGTCTTTTCGATGTAGAAGTCGGCGGCGGCGATGGCGGTTTCGAGGAAGCGGCGGTCACCGGTGAAGCGGTAGACGGTGCCGAATCCGTAGAGCGCCCAGGCCTGACCGCGGGCCCAGGAACCGTCGTCGGAGAAGCCCTGCTGGGTGGTCTGCTTCAGGAACGCGCCCGTTTCGAGGTCGAACATGCCTTCGTGGGAGGCCGAGCCGTCACCTCTCACGAGGTAACGGCGGGTGGTGAGGCAGTGGTCCACGGCTTTGGCGGCCAGGTCCGGCTCCCCGGTCTGCTGTGCGGCGTAGAGCGCCAGGTGGATGTTCATCATGATGTCGATGAACAGGCTGTCGGGCTGGCGGAAGCTGGGCATGTAGCGGCCGGCTTCGCGGTACCGGCCGGCGGTGGTGCGCCCTGCATCGACGAGGACGTCGCGTTTGGCGGTGTCGCCGGTGGCTTCGAACCAGCGCCGGTAGGTGGACCAGAACAGGAAGCCCAGGTCGTGCACTGTGTCGTCGCTCTTCCGTTCCTCGATGAGCTCGGAGTAGTGCTCGGCGGCGCTGCGGAAACCGGCCCGCTCGGCCTCGGCTGCCCGGTACGAGAGCATCCACAGCTGTCCGCCGAGGAAGCCCTCGCACCAGTTGGTCCACGCCTCGCCGTCGACCACCCACTTGCCTTCCTCGGTGTAGAGCGGGAACCGGTCCGGGTGCTGGGCGATCAGACCGCCGAGCTTAGTGGACGCGGTTTTCCATGCCTTTTTAGCGGAGTCGTGGAATGCTGCCGGCACTTCGTACCCGGACGGGAGGGAGAGGGGCAGGATGGTCGCCAGGACCACCGGGGTGGCTGGCGTGGCGGCGGGCGTGGCGGTCGTCATTTCTCTGAGTTTCCTTCCCTGGTGCGGGGCTTCAGCGGCGGGATGCGTCGGGCGCGTCGACCCAGCGGTTTTCGCGGACGCCGACCTGAAGCTGGATGGTCTTCAGTTCACTGAATTCGGCCAGGGCCTGGCGGCCGAGTTCGCGGCCGATGCCACTTTGTCCGTAGCCGCCGAACGGAACTTCGGGGTAGCCGTCCATCCAGCGGTTTACCCACACGGTGCCGGCGCGGAGGTCGCGGGCGGCGGTGAGGGCTTCGTTGATGTCGTTGCTCCAGATCCCGGCGGAGAGTCCGAACGAGGTGGAGTTGGCGATGCCGATGGCCTCGTCGAGGGTGTCGTAGGGCAGTACGGACAGGACGGGGCCGAAGATTTCGTCGGTGGCGATGGACATCTGGGCGGTGACGCCGGTGAAGACGGTGGGCTGGTAGAAGCGGCCGTCCAGGCCGGTGTCGAGGCGGTCCCCGCCGGTGAGCAGGTGGGCGCCGGCTTCGCGGCCTTCGGCCACATAGCGTTCGACGACGGCGAGCTGGGCGTCGTTGACGAGGGAGCCGACGAGGGTGTCGGCTTTCAGCGGGTCACCGACGCGCATGTGCTTGGCGCGTTCGACGACGGCGGCGGCGAACTCGTCGGCGATGGAGCGGTGGACGATCAGGCGGCTGCCGGAGTTGCAGCACTGGCCTACGTTGAAGTAGCCGCCGAAGACGCCTGCATCCACCGCTGCGGTGAAGTCGGCGTTGGGGGTGATGATCTGCGGGTTCTTTCCGCCGAGCTCGAGTTCGACCTTTTTCAGGTCCCGGCCGGCGGTGGCGGCGATGTTCTTGCCGACGCCGGTGGAGCCGGTGAAGCTGATCATGTCGATGCCGGGGTGCTCCGCGATGGCGGAACCCACGACCCGGTCGCCGGTGACAATGTTCACCACGCCTGCCGGGAAGCCCCCCTCGCGGATGAGCTGGCCGAGCATCACGGTGGTCGCCGAGGTGCTTTCGCTGGGCTTGACCACCGCGGAGTTGCCGGCGGCGAGGGCGAAGGGCAGTTTCTGGCTGATGATCAGCAGCGGGAAGTTCCAGGGCGTGATCATCCCGATGACCCCGATGGGTTCGTGGACGACCATGGCCAGGGTGTCGGCGCCGAGGGCATTGTGGGCTTCGCCCTGGGTGTTCCGGGCCAGGCTGGCGGCGTATTCCCACAGTTCGGCAGTGCCGGCGACTTCGTTGCGGGACTGGGTGATGGGTTTGCCCGTTTCGAGGGTTTCGGCCAGCGCCAGTGCTTCGGCGTCGCGGCGGACGAGGTCGGCGACCCTGAGCAGGAGCTTGGACCGTTCGGATCCGGTGGACAGCCGCCAGCCGCGGTCGAGGGCTTTTCGGGCGGCGGCGACGGCACGGTCCACGTCTTCCTGACCGCCTTCCGGGAAGGAGGTGACCTCAACTTCATGGGCCGGACTCAGCCGCGTGAAGGTCTGGCCGCTTTGCGCCTGGGCGTCTTCGCCGTCGATGAGCATCGGGCGGTAGGTGGGCTCGACGTCGTCGAGCGTGTAGCTCTTGGTTTCCATCTCAGGTGTCCTTAGAAAAATGTTGGGTGAGTTTGGCTGGGCGGTCTCAGCGGTCCGTGAAGAGCGCGGGGCGCTTCTCACGGAAAGCTGCGACGCCCTCGGCAAGGTCGTCGGTGGCTGCGGCGAGTCCGCCGGCCAAGGCTTCCAGCACACGGGAGGGTGCGCCGTCTGCTGCTGCGTCGATGAGTTGCTTGGCCAGCTGCACCGCCAGCGGCGCTCCGGCCAGCAGGTCGGCGCTAAGCCTGGCCACGGCGCCTTCCAGTTCGTCTTTAGGTGCGACGGCGGTGACCAGTCCCCAGGCGAGGGCTTCCTCTCCCGAAAGCTGCCGGCGGGTAAGGACCATTTCCTTGGCCCGTGCTCTGCCGACGAGTTCGGTCGCCCGTTCGGTCCCGCCCCACCCCGGAACCGTTCCCAGGCCTGTTTCAGGCAGGGCTACCCTCGCCTCCGAGGCGATGACGCGGAAGTCGCAGGCCAGGGCGAGTTCCAGGCCGCCACCGAAGGCAAGACCGTCGACGACCGCGATGCTGGGCTGGCGCAGCCCGGCGAGGGCGTCGAACGCCAGGTGGCCGGTGGCGATCCAGTCCCGCCACATGCCTGCGGCGGAAAGGTCCGCGAAGTGGTTGATGTCGGCTCCGACGCAGAAGACTTTTTCGCCGGCGGTGCGGACGATGACCAGCCGCGCCGTTGAAGCGGCGACCTCGCGGGCGGCGGTTGCCAGGTCTTCGAGGAGTCCGAGGGTCAGGGCGTTCAGTTTGGACGCCCGGTCGATCAGGATGGTGGCTGTGTGGCCGTCCTGGGAGTACTCGACGGTGACCTGTTCGGTGACGGCCGCCGTTGGGGTGCTCATGGCTTGTCCTTTCGCTGGCCGCCGAGCTCGCCGGCGAGGTGTTCTGCGGCGCGCAGGACGATGGCCCAGATGGTCAGGGTGGGGTTGATGCCGGGGCAGCTGGGGAAAGCGGCGCCGGAGTACATGTAGAGATTGCGGGTGTCGTGGACGGCGAGGTGTTCGTCTAGGACCGTTCCTGCCGGGTCGTGTCCGAAGCGGGCGCCGCCGAGGTCGTGGCTGGAGCCGACGCCGGTGAAGTAGGGGCCCTGCCAGGTCTTGGTAGCACCCATGTCCTGCAGCAGCCCAGTTGCCTTGTCCGCCATCCAGGAGGCCAGCTGCCGTTCGTTATCCCGCAGCCGGTAGGTTACCCGGACCAGCGGCATGCCCAGACCTGAGGAGTCGCGGTGCCGGGGGTCGATTTCCAGCCGATGCGAGGCATAGGGCAGGGCGTCGGGCTGGATGCGGATGACGCCTTGCTGGGACCAGAGCTTCAGGTGGTCACGGTAGCCGGCGCCCCAGCGGCGGACGTCCCCGGGCAGAGTTTCCCGGGCGATCTGCAGCGGCAGGGCCTGCTGTTCGGCCCCGAGGGTGGCGCCGCCGATGAAGCCGTGGTCCAGGGAACGGAACTCGGGGGAGAGGAAGTCGTCCAGCACGACGCCCTGTGCGGCCGGGCCGGTGTGCCGGTTGAATTCGGTGCCCGGGAACAGGGCGTCGACATGGCCGAACATTTTGGTCATGTAGTGCATGCCCAGCTGTCCGGTGTTGTTGCCCAGTCCGTTCTCGTGCTTTGAGTCCGCCGAGAGGTACATCAGGCGGAGGTTTTCGTAGGTGTAGGCCGAGAGGATGACGGCGCGGGCGTACTGGCGGCGGACCCGGCCGAGGGGATCGACCCATTCGACGCCGCGGGCGGCGCCGGATTCGTCCATGATGATGCGGGTGACGCGGGCGTGGGTGCGCAGTTCGAAGTTGCCGGTGGCGATGGCCGCGGGTACGGGGCCCAGGCCCGGGTGCCAGCGGTCACCGCGGAAGGAGCCGAGGCCGTTGTTCCAGGCACTGTATCCGGTGGCGGGGCGCCCGTTGTAGGACTCGGTGGTGAATCCGACGGGGACGGGGTGGGGGTGCAGCCCGGCAGCCTTGGTGGCGTCGGTGAATTTGTTGCCCAGGATGAACGGGCGGGTCGGAGGCAGGGGCAGCGGCTTGCTGCGCTTGATGAACGGGTTGGATTCATCCCCGGCGATGCCGATCAGGTGTTCGAGCCTGGTGTAGTACGGTTCGAGCTGGTCGTAGGTGACGGGCCAGTCGGCCAGGGTGCAGTCCTCCGGCAGGGCACCGGTGCCGTAGAGACCGTCGTAGTGGCTCCTGGGGGCGAACTGCCAGGGGTGGAAGCGGCGCAGCCAGGATCCGTAGTGCCCTGCGGATCCACCGACGCCGTTGACCATCCGGCCCAGCGAGAAGGTGGCTTCGCGGCTGTCTTCCTCGTCGGTGGTTTCGCGCCAGCGCGGGGTTTCCTGCTGGAACTTCGGGCCCAGCCCGCCGCGGGTGTAGTAGGCGTGTTCGAGTTCGTCGGGGAGGAATTCGTCCAGCGGCCGGAACGGGCCGGCCTCCAGGCCCACTACGCTGAGGCCGGCTTCGGCGAAGACCTGGGCGCTGAGTCCGCCCATGGCGCCGACGCCGACCAGCAGGACGTCCACTTCGTCGGTCATCTGCGGGCTGACGGCGTTCTCGTAGCCGAGCTGCTTGAGCTTGTGGCCTTCGGTGTCGCGCGGGATCTCCCGCATCGCGTCCGCGAGGGTCTTGATGACCCCGCCTTTGGCTGCGTGCTCGGTGCTGAGGTTTTCCTCGGCGGAATTTTCCAGCCAGACCCCGGGGTGTTTGAGGAACTTCCAGCCGGCGGCGTCCTTGTTGCCGCCGTGGGCCGGGTCCGCGAACAGGCCTTCCTGCATGTGGGCGACGACGAGTCCGAAGAGGTCGCACTGGTCTTTGACCGGCAGCTGGTCGGTCAGTTCGCCCTGTTCGAGGAGGGAAAGCACGTCGGTGCGTTCGTCCAGGGTCAGCGATGCGAAGTTCCGCCCGTGCTTGTCCTCGGCGTAGCGGTCCAGGGCGCCGAAGAGCCACTGGTACCTGGGCAGGTCCTTGCGGCCATAGCCTTCGAGCGTGAGGTCCAGGTATTCGGTGACTCCGGCGTCGCGGACGTCGGGGCTTTCCCCGTCGGAGGGGAACATGGCTTCAAACAGCGCGTTGGCGAGTTCGGTTTGGTACGGGGTCAGGATGCGGAAGCTTTTCATCGCGGGAGTCCTTTCAGGTGTTTGGGCCGGGCGTCAGTGCACGGCCAGGGAAGGGGAGCGCTGTTCGATCCGTTCGTGCAGCGGCAGCGGTGGAAGGCGGATGCCGGCGGGGGAGTCGGCGAACAGGGCGAGGTCCATGGTGCGCAGGTTCTCCGAGACGATCAGCGGGAACTCGCTGCGGTCCAGGACGTCCTTTTGCAGGTCGACGCCGGGCGCGATTTCGGTCACGACGAGGCCGTCGGCCGTAAGTTCCAGCACGGCCCGTTCCGTGATGTACTTGACCTTTTGGCCGCGGGCGAGGGCCCTCGGTCCCGAGAAGGTGACAGCGGAGACGTCGTTGACGAGCTTGGTGAAGGGCCCGTCGGAGCGGATGTCCAGGCCGGTTTCCCCGGCGGTGATGTCGCGGCGTCCGGCGGTGAAGGCGCCCATGAAGACGATTTCCGGGGCGGAGGAGGTGATGTCGGCGAAGCCGCCGACGCCGGCGGTGACGTGCCGTTTCTTCGGCAGGTGGTGGACGTTGACGTTGCCATGCCGGTCGATCTCCAGGAAGGAGAGCAGCGAGCGGTTGAAGCCTCCGCCCTGCAGGAGGGTGAACTGGTCGATGCTGGGCATGATCGCATCCGGGTTCTGGGCGCATCCGAAGGCGAAGTCCAGCAGCGGGACGCCGCCGACGGCGCCCTGTTCGATGACCCAGCTGACTTCCCGGCCCTGGTTTTCCTCAACCAGGATGTGCGGCACCAGCGCGGAGACGCCGAAGCCGAGGTTGACGATTTCGCCGGCTTTGAGTTCCTGGGCGGCGCGGCGGGCCGTGACTTTCTCGATGGAGAAACCGACGTGTGGAAGCGAACTCAGGGGCCGGCGAAGCTGGCCGGAGATCGCGGGATCGTTGGGGGTCAGCGTGGTCTGCAGTTGGTCTTCGGCGATCACGACGGCGTCGACCAGGATTCCGGGGACTCTCACCTGCTGGGGGTGCAGGCTGCCGGCTTCAGCGACGCGCTTGACCTGGGCGATGACGACGCCGCCGTTGTTATGGGCTGCGTAGGCGAGGTCCAGGGCACCGAGCGGGGAGCCTTCGTCTTCAAACGTCAGGTTGCCGTATTCGTCTGCGGTGGTGGCGCGGATGATGGCGACGTTCGGGACAACTACGGGGAAGAAGAGCCATTCCTGCCCGGCTACGGTGGCTGTTTCGACGTGCGCGGCGGGGGTGGTGTTGTTCATGCGGCCGCCCTGCAGGCGGGGGTCGATGAAGGTATCGATTCCAACCTGGGTGAAGACGCCGGGCTGTTTCGCGGCGGCGGTGCGGTGCATCTGGTAGATCACGCCGGAGGGGAAGTTGTAGGCTTCCACCTCGCCGCGTTCAATCATCTGCCAGATCAGCGGCGGTTCGGCGCTGGACGGGCCCGAGGGGTAGGAGCCGGCGATGATTTTGCGCAACAGGCCCCGGCGGGCGATGTGGTCGATGCCCTTGACGCCGTACATGTCGCCGGCGGCGATCGGGTGCACGGAGGTCAGGTTGACCGGGTGCGAGGTTTCTTCGAACCGCTGGCCGATGCCGGCCAGTACGCTGTCAGGGCAGCCCAGGGCGCTGGAGGAGCTGACGGTGATGACGTCGTCGTCGTTGATGAGCTCGGCTGCCTCGCGGGCCGAGAGGATCTGTACCTTCTGCATGATGGTTCTTTCTGGGGGTGTTAGTTGATGTGTACGGTGCGTCCGGAAATGGCGGATTCCTGGGCTGCCAGAGCAACCTTGAGGGCAAGCAGGCCGTCCCGGCCGGTCGCTGTGGGGACTCCGGTTCCTTCGACGGCGGCGGTGAAGGCCCGCAGGCCGATGACGTAGAGATCCTCTGAGCAGTCGACCTCGACGGACTGGACGCCGGACGCGGTGGTGAGAACCACTTGGCCCTTGGTGTCCTGGGTCATGGCGTCGATGACCTGAATGGTGCCGTCCGTGCCGTGGACTTCCAGGGAGGTTCCGGCATAGCCGACGGTGAAGGAGTCGTGGGTCTGGGCCAACACCGGCGCCTGGCTGTCATTCTCGTAGCGGATAACGGTCATGGCGGCGTCTGCCTGGCCTCCGGTGTTCCATCCGGCCTGCCGGACAGCCAGCGCGGTGACGGCAACGGGGGTGCCGAGCAGCGGGTTCAGCACCGACGCGTCATGGCAGGTGATGTCCAGGATGACGCCGCTGCCGGGCGTCCCCTGTCCCAGCCGCCAGCCGCGCAGCCGTTCCGGCAGGAGCACGGCGTGGGCAACTTTTGCCGACAGGACGGTGCCAATGGTCCCGGCCGCGACGAGATCCCGGACCTTGGCGTGCAGGGGACTGCCGGGCAGGTGGTGGTTGGCGGCAAGGACGAGGCCGGCTTCTTCGGCCAGCCTGACCATGGATTCGGCCTGGCCGGCCTCGAGGGCGAGTGGTTTCTCGCACAGGACGTGCTTTCCGGCTTTTAACGCCCGGGTGGCCTGGTCGAAGTGTAAGGCGTTCGTGGAGGAGATATAGACGGCGTCAATATCCCAGCCCAGCAGCTCGTCCAGGTCGGTGGTGTACCGGGCCAGTCCGTGGCTTGCGGCGAAGTCGCGGGCGCGCTCAGCGGATCCGCTGACAACGCCGACGGCGTCGCCGCCGCTGGTCCGGATCGCGCCGATGACCCGTGTGGCAGCGATGTCACTGGCGCCGATCAGGCCCCATTTCAGTGCTGGCATGGTGTTCTCCTAGGTTCGGGGTCGCCATTGGGCGGTGGAGGCTCTGACTTTCAGGGCCGGTTCGATGAGGGAGCGCTGGGGTTCCAGCGAGGTGTCGCGGATGCGGTTCAGAAGCAGTTCGGCGGCCGTGCGGCCGATCAGTTCCGGGTAGGTGGAAACCGAAGTCAGTGGCGGGAGCAGCAGTTCGGCCATGGCGATGTCGTCAAAGCTCGCCACGGAGACGTCCCGGCCCGGTTCCAGGTTCCGGCGGCGAAGTTCGGCGTAGATGCCCAGAGCTACCGCGTCGCTGTAGGCGATGATGCAGTCCGGCCAGATGCCCTGGTCAAGGACCCTGGCCACGCCCTCGGATCCGCCGCTGGCGTTGTTCGTGGTCGGCGCGGACCGGGACGGATCGAAGGCCACGCCGCTTCCCGCGAACCCGGTTTCCAGTCCTTTGATGCGTTCAGTCCGGGCCGAAGAATGTTCAGGACCGCCAATCAGCACAGCCGAGGCGGCGCCCAGGGAAGATACGTGCCGGGCCAGCTGCTGCCCGGCGGCAATGTTGTCCGGACCGACGTAGTCCATCTCTTCGGAGAAGTAGCGGGCCAGCTGCAGGACCGGCACGGAGGAACGGTCAATGATCTGGCAAACCGGGGTCAGCTCGGTTCCCTCGGCCGGTAGCAGGAAAATCCCATCGACCTGCTGCTGGACCATCGTCTCGAGCTGCAGGGCCTGCCGCTCGATGTCGTCCCGGCTGTACCCGACAACGAGGGTGTACCCGGCTTCATGGGCGGCCTTTTCAATGGCCATGGTCAGCCCGGCAAAGTAGGGGTTGCGGATGTCCGTCACGAGCAGCCCCAGGGTCATCGACTCACTGCGCCGCATATTGGCCGCATGCCGGTTGTAGACATAGCCCAGTTCCGCCATCGCCAGCCTGACCCGGTCCGCGGTCGCCTCCGGAATCCGGGAGCTTCCCCTCAGCACCAGGGACGCGGTAGATCGCGATACCCCGGCAGCCCTGCTCACGTCGTTCAGGGTCACTTTTTTCACTGGTTCTGCACCTCCTCTCGCGTTCGGTCCACTATTTCTATCACGGTTCACCACTCAATGGTAGAGCGATCTAATAAAAATCTACCGGACGAGATCCGCCAAATTCAGGGAAGTTTCGCTAATAATTGCGGTCAGCTTGCGCCGGGAGGGCCGGTCAACGCGCGATCGCAAGCTAACTATTGCATCGATCTACTTAACTATGTAATCTGAACCACAACGCAGGCTCCAGCCGGGCCTTATCCGGCGTCTGACAACCCAAAGGAGAGTAGTCATGCGTGCACCAAAAAAGCTCAAGATCTCGTTGGCCGTAACGGCGGCGGCAAGCCTTATTGCAGTAACCGGATGTTCCGCCAACCAGCCCGCCGGCAGCTCCACGGGCGGCTCCGACAAGCTGGAAATCACCTCCTGGTGGACCTCTGGTTCCGAGGCCGACGCCCTGAACGTTTTGATTGACGGCGTGAAGGCGGCCAAGCCCGGACTCTCCGTGGACAACGCCGCGGTCTCCGGCGGCGGCGGCTCCAACGCCAGGCAGGCACTGGCGGCGCGGCTTCAGGCCGGCAGCCCGCCCGATGCGTGGCAGGTACACCCGGCCGGGCAGCTCAAGAGCTACGTCGACGGCGGCCAGGTCGCGGACCTGACCGAGCTGTGGACGCAGAACGATTGGGCCTCCCAGATGCCCAAGGACGTGGCCGAAGCCCAGCAGGTCAACGGCAAGTACTACACCGTCCCGATCGGCGTTCACCGCGGGAACGTGCTGTGGAGCAACCCCACCGTGCTGTCCAAGGCCAACGTCAAGATCGACCCGGCAGCCGGCGTCGACGCACTGATCAGCAGCCTGAAGCAGGTTCAGGCCTCCGGGGCCACACCCGTATGCCTCGGTGACAAGGACATCTTCGCGTCCTCCCAGCTGCTCGAGTCCATCATCATGTCCAGGGCGGGGGCGGATAACTGGAAGAAGCTGTTCACCAACGAATACTCCTTCGACGCACCCGAGGTGAAGCAGGCCCTGCAGGACTACAAGACCATCCTGTCGCTGGCCAACAAGGACCACTCCGCCATCACCTGGGATGAAGCCGCGAAGAAGATGGCGGACGGTGCCTGCGCCGTGAACCTGATGGGGGACTGGGCCTACGGCGAGCTGGTCAACGCGAAGAAGAAGCCCGGCACCGACTTCACCTGGGTGGCGTTCCCGGGCAAGGAAGACATCTTCGACTACGTCGGCGACGGCTTCTCCATCCCTGCGAACAACATCCCGCACGCGGACGCGGCCAACGCCTGGCTGAAAACGCTCATGGATCCCAAAGTCCAGACTGCCTTCGCCGCGAAGAAGGGCTCCATCCCCGCGGTGAAGTCCGCCGACATCTCCGGCCTGTCCAAGTACCAGCAGGAAGCGGCAAAGAGCTTCGCCTCAGCCAAGGTGGTGTCCTCCCTGGCCCACGCCCAGGCCGCCGGAGCGGAATTCGCCCAAACGTATGCCGACGCAGTGTCCACCTTCAACGGCAGCGGCAACATCGATGCCTTCATCGCCAGCATGACGGCGGCCCAGAAGACCCAGCTCTAGAAGCCGGTCAGCCAACCAAGTCGCAAAGGGTGTGGCTGCAGGCCCCTGCAGCCACACCCCGGACAGGATCAGTGATCACATGACAACCTCAACACAACTGCCGCCCGCGCCGGCCAGCCCCGGTCCGCGGCCCAGGAAACAAATCCCGCACAACGTCAAGACCTCCCGCCGGGCCGCATGGATCTTCGCCCCCAGCCTGCTGGTCAGCTTCCTCTTCGTCTATGTCTTCATCGGCATCACGGTCTACATCTCCCTGTCGAACTGGAAGATCGGCACCAGCCCGAACCTGACGCTGCGCAAGCCCCTCGGAGGCACCTACGGCGAGATCGTCCAGGAACAGCGCTTCCAGGCAGACATCCGCAACGTGGTGATCTTCACCGTCATCTTCCTGGTCCTGGCCATCCTCGGCGGACTCATCGCGGCCCTCTTCATCCACCATGTCTCCGTGGGCAAGGGCCTGTTCCGGACCGTCTTCCTGCTGCCCTACGCCCTGTCCTTCATCGTCACCGGTGTCGCCTGGCGCTGGATTTTCTCTCCCTCGACCGGCGTCAACGAAATCCTCCGGAGCATCGGCATCGACAATCCGCCCGGCTGGACCACGGACCCGACCATCCTCGGTGCCCTGAACAACCCCTCAGGCACGGACTTCCTGAAAGTCCAGTTCGGCATCCCGGTGGCGCTGCTGCCGATCATCTTCGCTGCAGCCTGGCAACTCGTGGGCTTCGCGATGGCGATGTACCTCGCCGGCCTGGCCTCCATCCCCGAAGAGCACCTCGAGGCGGCCAGCGTCGATGGAGCCAACGTCTGGCAGCGACTGCGGCACATCGTCCTGCCCCAGTTGTGGCCCTCCACCATCACCTGTTTCGTGCTCCTGCTGCACGTGGCCCTGAAAATCTTCGACCTCGTCGTCGCCATGTCAGGCTCCGGCCCCGGCTTCGTCACAGACGTCCCTGGCATCTACATCTACAACTACCTCACCAGCCGTTACGACAAAGCCTCCGCAATGGCGATCATCCTGCTCCTGCTAACCCTCGCGGTCATCGTCCCGTACCTCATCCGCGGATACCGCAAAGAGAGAAAGGCATAGACATGGCCGTCGAAACACTCGAAGCGACCCCGTCCCAACGCACCCGCACGGCGCACCGCCGCCCCGGAAAGGTGGCCCCCAAGCCCCGGACCTGGCACCTGCCCAAGTCCCTGGGCGGCTGGATCGTCCTGGCGGTCTGCAGCATTGCCACGCTCGGCATGCTGGTGCCCGTATACGTCATCATCACCACCGCACTCTCCGGAAGCACCGGCGCGCCGAACTTCTTCCTTGCCTTCCCCGATGCCCCCAGCCTCGACGCCTTCAAGGGCGCCTGGACCAAACTGCACGGCTCCCTGGCCAACTCACTGCAGATCACCATCCCGGCGGCCCTGATCTCCTGCCTTCTCGGGTCGATCAACGGCTACATCCTCTCCAAGTTCCCGTTCCGGGGCTCCAACGCCCTCTTCACGGTGCTGCTCGTCGGCATGTTCATCCCGTTCCAGGCCGTCATCATCCCCGTGTTCCAGTTCCTGAACATGCTCCATCTGCAGGGAAGCATCATCGGCCTGATCCTGGTACACATCATCTACGGCATCCCGATCACCACACTGATCTTCCGCAACTACTACGAAGGCATTCCCAGCGCCATCATCGAAGCGGCGTCCATCGACGGTGCAGGGATCTGGGCAACGTTTATCCGCGTCATGCTGCCGCTTTCCGTCCCCGGCTTTGTCGTCGCCGGAATCTTCCAGTGCACCAACATTTGGAACGACTTCCTGTTCGGCTTCATCCTGGCCTCCCCGGCCGCGTGGCCGGCCACCGTGACACTGAACAACCTGATCGGAACCACCACGGTTAACTACTCCGAGCTCATGGCCGGCGCCGTGCTGGTCGCAGCACCCACCGTCCTGCTCTACCTCGTCCTGGGCCGGTACTTCGTGAGCGGCCTCACCGCCGGAGCCGTGAAATGAGCCTGGACGTCCTCTGTGTCGGTGAAACCATGGCCGTTGTTACCCCGGCCAGGGCCCAGCCACTGAAGGAGGCCGAGGAATGTTTGCTTGGATACGGGGGAGCGGAGTCCAACGTGGCTGCGCACCTGGCCGAATTCGGGTACCGGTCCGGGTGGGCAAGCCGCCTCGGCCAGGACCCGTTCGGAGACCGCATCATCGGGGGCCTGGCTGCGCGCGGAGTGGACGTCAGCATGGTCATCCGCGACAGCAACGCCGCCACCGGCGTGTATTTCAAAGACCCCGACCTGGGCCACGGCGCCCGGACACTCTACTACCGGGCCGGGTCAGCGGCCTCGGCCATGGCGCCGGAGGATTCAAGCGCCTGGCCGCTGGAACAGACCGGCTGGATCCACACCAGCGGCATCAATGCCGCACTGTCCGCCGGCTGCTCCGAGCTCACGGAGCACCTCCTGACCCACGCCCGGGCCACGGGATACAAGGTCTCCTTTGACGTCAACTACCGCCCCGCCCTGTGGGGAGTGGACGCCGCCGGACCGCGTCTGCTGGAACTGGCCGCCCGCGCAACGGTCGTCCTCGTCGGGCTCGACGAGGCGGAAACCCTCTGGGGCTGCACCACGGCTGAACAGGTGGCCGCGCTCCTGCCCGGACCCCGACACCTGGTCATCAAGGACTCAGCCACCGAAGCCGTGGAATTCGTCCGCGATGACAGAGCAGCAGAAACAGTGGTCCGCGTGCCCGCTCACCGGGTGGACGTCGTCGAACCCGTGGGCGCCGGCGACGCGTTCGCAGCCGGATACCTGGCCGGTCTTCTCCGCGGGGACCAACCCGAGGACAGGCTCGCCCTGGGACATTCCTTCGCCGCCTGGACGCTGGGCACGCGCGCCGACTTCCGCCCCGGCCATGGAACGAAACCCCGCACCTATGACACCGGACAACACCACGCGACCGTGAACTGACGGCGCCAGGAACCCGGGGAAATATCGCCCCGCAGCACGACACTGAAAGAGAACACTTTGGCACACACCCTGCACAACGACTGGTTTGACGACGACTTCTTCCGGGTACCGGTCATCGCCGTACTCCGCGGCCTCGCGCCCGGGGAGGCAGTCAGGTCAGCCACCCGGGCCTGGGACGCCGGCGTCGAGCACGTCGAAGTCACCATCGAAACACCCGAAGCGGTCCGGACGCTTGCCGCCGTGGCCAGCGCCGCCGCCGAACGCGGCGTCGCCGTCGGGGCCGGCACCATCACCAGGCTCGAGCAACTGGACGCCGCGGCTTCCGCCAACGCATCATTCACCGTCTCCCCGGGCCTGGACGAAGGGATCATCCACGAGAGCATCCGCCGCGGCATCCCGCACCTCCCGGGCGTGGCCACGGCGAGCGAAATACTCCGCGCCAAGGCCCTCGGCCTCACCTGGCTCAAGGCCTTCCCCGCCTCGGTTCTCGGCCCCGACTGGGTCAAGGCCATGAAGGGACCCTTCCCTGAGGTGCGGTTCGTCGCGACCGGTGGCATGAAGGCGGCCAACGCGCCCGCCTACCTCTCCGCCGGGGTCAGCGTCGTCGGACTCAGCTCCGATTTCGCTTCCGACGGCGGTGCCGCGGCCGTCCGCGACCTTCTTGCCTCAGTCGCCGGAACGAACGCTGCAAGCTGACACCACCGCATACTGACCGCACCGGAACAGGAAGCGGGGAACATCATCACAAGAACACGGGAGCCGGCCGCGAGCCGGACGACGCTAAAAAAGGACACCGCCATGGCTCCGGGAAACCAACGCGACCTTCAAGCGGTCCTGTGGGACATGGACGGCACGCTTGTCGATACGGAGCCGTACTGGCTGGCCGCACAGAGCGAAATTGCGCGAGAGCACGGACTTAACTGGACCATGCAGGACGCCCGGGCAACCGTCGGGCAGGCCATGCCGGTCACTGCTTCGATACTTCAGGACCGCGGTGTCTCGCTCTCCACAGAGGAAATCATCAATGACCTCCTTGAACGGGTCGTGGCCAAACTGGAAGGCGGCATTCCGTGGCTTCCGGGCGCCGAAAGAATCCTGGCTGAACTGGCCGCCGCGCACATTCCTTCCGCCCTGGTCACGATGGCCTTCAGCCCCGTCGCCACCCGCGTGGCATCTGCCGCGCCCATCGGGACCTTCCACGCCGTGGTCGCCGGCGACGCCGTCGCCCAGGGCAAGCCCCACCCGGCGCCCTACCTGGTTGCCGCAGAACTCCTCGGCGTCGAACCCGCGCTCTGTGTGGCCGTGGAGGATTCAGTCAGCGGCACCACCAGCGCCCGGGCCGCCGGCATGGAAGTGGTCGTGGTCCCCGGAGTTGTCCAGCCGCAATCTGGCCCCGGCCGCCACTTTGTCAGCTCTCTCGAGGACGTCTCCATGGAAAGCCTCCGCACCATACTCCGGGACACCGCAGTCACTGACCACCCGCCGTTCGACCAACGCACGGAGCTGACCGCTCGCTGACAACCCGGACGTGCCTGTTTCGTTCATGTCCAGCGCGCAAACCCAGCCCTGCAGCCAGGTACAGTCTCCAGCGTCGGCGTCCCGGCCTGCAAGGATTCAGGCTGCGACATGCAGTCAGGACAACAGCAACGGCTTTCTTTGATAGAGCGATCTACTCATTCAGATTTCTTGAATCCCGTTGTATCTGCGGAAGATGACGCGACCGTATTGGACATGTCGACCGAAATCTATTGCATCGATCTACTAACTTCGCTACTCTGGTTTCAATGATTCGGTCTGCAACGGTCGGGGTTCCACTGGATTCGAGATGCCCGGCGTGCCTGAACCCCTTAACGGCCGGTCAATAGCAGCGCAGACCCCGGCCATTGCAGCCGGGCCTGGGGACACAGCACGGCCGTTAGCGGCCTCACCGCCAAGAGAACTTAAGCACTCACGATAGGTAACACACACGATGTCAATTAACGAGGACGTTAGGGGCGCCAGCGCCACTGCCACGTCAGAGGTGACCCGCACTGACCTGCTGCGGGCAGCATGGGCCAGTTCCCTGGGAAGCGCGTTGGAGTATTACGACTTCGCGCTCTACAGTCTGGCCTCGGCGCTGGTGTTCGGGCCGCTGTTCTTCCCGGGAAGCAACCCCAGCACCGGCCTGATTCTTAGCTTCGGCACCTACTTCCTCGGTTTCGCCGTCCGGCCCCTGGGCGGGATCATCTTCGGTCGGCTTGGCGACAAGCTCGGCCGTAAGTTCGTCCTGCTCACCACCGTGGCACTTATGGGCGGGGCGAGCACCTTGATCGGTTTCCTGCCGACCTACAACGGTTCGGGCGGCGACTGGTACGGCGGGGGCGTCGGCATCATCGCACCAATCCTTCTGATCGGCCTCCGGCTGCTCCAAGGATTGGGCGCAGGCGCCGAGATGGCCGGGGCATCGATCCTCATGACCGAATACGCTCCCCGCAAGGAACGCGGCTTTTACGCCGCATTGCCCTTCCTCGGAGTCCAGATCGGAACGGTCACCGCCGCACTGGTCTACTTCGTGCTTCTCAACGCTAACCAGACGGTCAAGATCACCGAAACCTGGCTGTGGCGCATCCCGTTCCTCGCCAGCGTCGTCATCCTCTTCGTCGCGATTTTCATCCGCCTCAAGCTCAAGGAATCACCGACCTTCGCCAAGCTCGAACCCCACGAAATGATCGTGGACAAGCCTTTGCGCACGCTGTTCAAGCTTTCCGGGAAGACCCTGCTGCGCGGCATTGGCCTCCGGATGGCAGAGAACGGCTCGTCCTCCATCTACCAGGCTCTCGCCATTGCCTACGTCACCAGCGCAGCAGTCGGCGTCACCGGCCCCATCGGCGCCCTGTCCCTGGTCTTCGCTGCAGCCCTCGGAGCCGTCGTCGTACCCATCGCCGGCAAGCTCACCGACCGCTTCGGGCGCGTCAAGGTCTACCGCGGGTTCGCCATCTTCCAGCTCATCGCGGCCTTCCCGATCTGGTACGTCCTGAGTCTGGGCGACACCGTCCTGACCATCGCCGTCCTCTCCCTCGGGCTCGGCATCGGCACCTGGGGCATGTTCGGCTCGCAAAGCGCCTTCATGTCCGAACTCTTCGGCGTACGCCAGCGCTACCTCGGCGTCTCCGTCGCCCGCGAAGTCTCGGCAGTCATCTCCGGCGGCATCGCCCCGCTCGTCGGAGCATGGATCATCTCGATGGTCGTCGAAGCCAACGGCGGATCCTCCGTCACCGATGCGGGCCTGGGCGCCTGGGTCCCAATTGCCGGATACCTTGCCCTGCTGACGCTTATCACCATCGCCGCAACGTTCTTCACGCCCGAAACCATCGGCCGCGACCTGAACGAAACCCGCGACGCACTGGATGACCCCGCCACCGTCGCAGCCCACCACGCAGCATCCTGATCACCGGGCAAAACCGAAGCAATAGATAACCCAGCACCCCTTGGGGCGTAGTTCGCCCCAAGGGGTGCCCCCAATCATTACCGGCGGACCCCCTTGATCGCCGTCGGGCAATCCGCCAGCAACAATCCCGGTAGGACAAGAACATGACTTCCCCACTCACCGTTAACATCGACGGCCATCAGGTACCCGTCATCACAGCCAAGACCGTCGTCGTCGGGACCGGATCAGCCGGTTACTGCGCGGCTGACCGGCTGTGGGAAATGGGCCACGAAGATGTCGTGATGGTCGCCGATAAGGTGCGTGCCGGTGCATCCCGCAACGCCGGTTCGGACAAGCAGACCTATTACAAAATCACCCTCTCAGGTGGCGACAACGATTCCGTGCGAAGCATGGCGGAGACACTTTACTCCGGCGGAGCGATGGACGGTGATAACGCCCTGGCCGAGGCAGCCCTCAGCGGACGCAGCTTTACCCGGCTTGTGGACCTCGGTGTGCCCTTCCCGCAGAACCGCTACGGCGAATTCATCGGGTACAAAACAGACCACGATCCGCGCCGCCGGGCCACCTCCGTCGGGCCATACACCAGCCGGACGATGGTTGAAATGCTCGAAAAAAAGGTCCGCCGCAACGGTACCCAGGTCTACGACCAGTGCCGCGTAGTCGACGTCATCACCCAGCGGAACGGGGACGGGCAGCTGTCGGTCCAGGGGCTGTTGGTCCTCCGCCGGGACGTTCACCATGACGGCCCGGACAGCCCCTACCTGCTTTTCCGCTGCCGGAACATCGTCTACGCCACAGGCGGGCCCGCCGGAATCTACGCCACCCGAGTCTTCCCCAACGGACAGTGGGGCGCGTCCGGCGCGGCGTACCGGGCCGGCGTGCACGGCAAGAACCTCACCGAATGGCAGTTCGGACTGGCCTCCACCCACCCGAAATGGAACGTCTCCGGCACCTACATGCAGGTCATTCCCCGCTTCGTTTCAACGGACCCCGACGGCGATGACGAACGCGAGTTCCTCACCGAAGCAATCCCCGATTACGGGCGGCTCATGTCCCTGGTGTTCCTGAAGGGATACCAGTGGCCGTTCGACGTGCGGAAAGTCCGTGACGGCTCCTCACTGATCGATCTGCTCGTATACCGCGAAACAGTCCACCGTGGCCGGCGGGTTTTCCTCGACTTCCGCCGCAACCCCGGGCGCGATGACTTCGACCCGGCAGCCCTGGAACCCGAGGCCTACCAGTACCTTGAGAAAGCCGGAGTACTCTTCGGCACCCCCGTCGAGCGGCTCAGGCATATGAACGAACCGGCCTACCAGTTCTACCTGGACAAGAACCCCTACGTGGACCTGGAAAAGGAGATGCTGGAAGTCGACGTCTGCGCCCAGCACAACAACGGCGGCCTGACCGTCGACGCCTGGTGGCAGTCCAACGTCCGCGGATTCTTCCCTGTTGGAGAGGCCGGCGGTTCGCACGGCGTCTACCGCCCGGGAGGCGCCGCCCTGAACAGCGGCCAGGTCGGCGCCACCCGCGCAGCAACGTACATCGTCGCTGCACCGGAGGAACCCAGTCTGTCAGATGCAGCCTTTGCTGCCCTTGCCCGTCCTGCTCTGGACGACGCGGCCAGCCTTGCGGCTGCGGCCGCGCGACGCGAAAAAGACGGAGCGCCCGACAATACCGGCGAGCTCCTAAACCGCATCCAGTCCCTGATGAGCGCGAAGGCCGGTCCCGTCCGCTCCAAGGAATCAATCAGCGAAGCACTCGGCGAAATACGTGAGCTGGCAGGGAACTACGCGCAGCTCATCTCGGCGTCGAAGGGATCACGGCGGTCCATGGACCGGGTCTTCCTTGTCCGCGACATCCTCACGACCGCGCATGTGTACCTTGCCGCGATGGCAGACTACCTCGAACACGGCGGCCGCTCCCGCGGCTCCGTCCTCTACACCGATCCAAGCGGTTTCCTGCCCCGTGCCGGTTGCGGGCAGAATCCCGACAACGAGCTGGACCTGCCCGAGCAGTTCCGCCTGTCGCTCGACGAAGGTGCCCTGGACGGAGAAATACAGGAAGCTGCCCTTCGTTCCTCCGCCGACGTCGATGACTGCGCTGCCAGGGACCGGGTCCAGGGGCGCACTGAGGATACAGGGGCGGGCGAACCCGTCTTTCACTGGCGACCACGCCGCCCCATCCCAGAGGACGACGACTTCTTCGAGAACGTCTGGCGACAGTTCCGCGAAAACGGCAACGTGTACTAGGAGCGGGATGGAGAGCCCAAGATGCGCTCAAGTCACTGGCTGCCGAGGCAATAGGAATCTGCTGTACGCAGCTCAGGGGAGAGGCTGGTTCGCCTGGTGCTGATCAGATGATCTGAATGGCGAGACGCACCCCGAAAAACGGCTCCTGTATCGCATCGGGCGGATCGCACGATCACCCTCACGAGTGGCTGGCGTCAGCGGATGGGCCGGTCATTTCGAACTTGCCGTTGACACATCTACTCCTACCTCGATTACCGGGTCCGCAACGACACCGATCGGGCGTTCCAGTTCTTGGTCAATACGACTGATGAGCATCTTTGCGGTGAGCTCTAGGCCAAGCGTGTTCCTGACGTGAGGTTCTACATCCGTGCAGAGTATGCCCAGTTTCACGAAGCCGCCGGCGGAGTCTACCGCCAATACGAGGTCGTGCGCCTGACCCGCGACAGGCCAACGGGACTGGTGGTGTCGCAGGAACAAATCATCGAGAACAAGGCTCAGCTCGTCCACGACGGGCACATGATCAACGCACCCATCTTCGATGCACAGCCCCAGGCGGAAGCGGGCAACGGAACGCTTGCACAAGCAATGGCCTGAGCTGTTCGGCGCCTCAAGAGGGGTGCCCATTCGACGATCAGCCTTGCCCCGATGATGACGAATCAACGAATTAAGTCATCAAGGGCGCGACTTCTTGTCGGTAGACCAGTCTCTCAAAAGCACGAACGATGGCCAACTTAGCTTGATGACTTTCTTCTAGTTTCGGCGTGGTGGCCTATGCCGACCACAATGGAACCGTGATTGAAGACACTCCTGAGGCAGGTGGCCAAACTGCGTTGCCGGGCCTTTCCAATGTTGCCGGGCCTTTCCAATACGGCAGACAGGGCGCTGAGTCGTGAGCTCGACGAATTGCGCCTCGATAATGCCAGGCTGCGGAAACTCTTGGAACTCACGGAAGTGGAGTCAAAGGCAGCACACCTGGCCCAGGCAGCAATTCCTTCGGTGGTGCACCATGGTCCGGTATCCATGGAATCGTCGCCGGAAGCGAAGGTCCGGATGTTCCAGGACTTGTTTAGGGCGCGCAGTGACGTCTACGCAGTCCGGTGGGAAAACTCGCGGGACGGCCGCTCCGGCTGGGTTCCTGCGGTCGCCGGTGGTTGGCGCAAGGGCGCGAACATCGCGGGTGCCAATTTCCTGCCGCTGACTCCGTTCGTTGTTGCGGATCATTTGCGCGGGGCGCAGCACATTGGCCTCTATCCTTTGACTGAACAGGACACCTGTTGGTGGGTGGCGGCGGACTTTGACGGCGGCGCCGCAATGCTGGATGCGTTGGCGTACGTCAAGGCGGCTCGTTTTCGGGGTATCCCCGCAGCGTTGGAAGTGTCCCAATCCGGACGTGGCGCCCATGTATGGATCTTCTTCAGCACAGCTCTGCCGGCGTCCGCAGCACGCCAGCTTGGCACGGGTCTTATCCACGAGGCGATGGCATTGCGGGGCAGTATGAGTCTGGCGAGCTATGACAGGCTCTTTCCTGCCCAGGACGTTCATTCAGGCAAAGGCATGGGGAACTTAATTGCTTTGCCGCTGAACGGCAAGCGCCGCCAGCACGGCACGACGTTGTTCCTCGACACTACGACTCTCGAACCATATGAGGACCAATGGGGGTACCTTTCCAGCCTGGATCGGCTTTCGGAGCGGGAAGTTCGTGCCCATGTCGGAAGGCTGCCTGCCGTCAAATTGGGACAAGAGGTTCGCCGGCTTGAACTGCCGCTATCGTCCAAGATCGTTCCACGCCCCGCTCTGATCGTCCGAGTCGCATTCGCATCACGCCTTACTATCAAGGCAGCAGATCTTGGACCAGCCATGATCTCAGCCGTCAAGCATGCCGCTTCCATGCCGAACCCTGAGTTCTATGAACGCCAACGCCAGCGGCGATCCACCTGGAATATTCCCCGGTACCTGCGCAACTACGACGAATCGCTTGAGGGAGACCTCATCCTGCCGCGTGGGTTGTTGCCCTTCATGAAGGAACTGGTCGAATCGAGTGGTAGCTCGTTGCGCATTGATGATCAACGGGTGGAAGGTGCGGACCACAGCTTCGAGTTCGCGGCCCGCCTGCGCGCGGAGCAACAAGATGCCGTCGATGCCGCCACTGCCGCCGAGCACGGGGTCCTGGTGGCCCCGCCCGGCACAGGCAAGACAGTGATGGCGTGTGCTGCGATGGCACTTCGTGGCGTCTCAACGCTCATTCTGGTTGATCGCAAAGCCTTGGCGGAGCAATGGCGCAGCCGCATCCGTGAGTTCTTGGACGAGAATTGCGGCCAAATCGGAGGTGGCCGTGCCAAGACAACGGGTCGGGTCGACATCGCGCTTTTGCCTACGCTGGCACGGCGGGAAAATGTTGCCGAGCTGACCGCCGGCTATGCTTTCGTCATCGTGGATGAATGTCACCATGTCCCGGCGGCAGCGTTCACTCACGTCATGAACCAGATCCGGGCCCGGTACTGGCTGGGGCTGACGGCCACCCCGTACCGGCGGGACAAGTTGGACTCGCTGATCTATCACCAGCTCGGCCAAATCTCGCACGCGATTTCCCCGGCTGTTCCGCGGCAGTTGCCAACGCACGCACACGAGATTGCCGAACCGACGCTGACTTTGGAACTGCACCGGACCTCGTACGCGTACGACGGCGCCGCAGACCCGAGTGAACCGGGCGGGATCTCTGCCATCTATAAGGACTTGATCGCCAATGAGGAACGCCTACGTCAAATTTACGACGACGTCCTTGAAGCTTACGAGCAGAACTCCCGAATCCTTGTACTGACTACGTGGAAAGCCCATCTTGAGTCCCTGAGGTCCCGGTTCGAGGCGGCTGGCCTGAAGCCAGTGGTTTTCACCGGGGCGATGAAGGCCAAGGAACGGCAGGCCGCGGTCGACCTTCTTGCAAGCACGGATGATGCGGAGCCTCTGCTGGTCTTGGGCACCGGCTCATATATTGGAGAAGGCTTTGACTGCCCGAAACTGGATACCCTGTTCCTTGCAGCGCCGGTGTCGTTCAAAGGCAGATTGGTTCAGTACATCGGCCGGATTATCCGGCCTTACCCAGGGAAAACTGTGGCGACAGTTCACGACTGCCACGACGAATCGACACCCGTACTGGCCGCGTCCCTGAATAAACGGGCTCCGGGCTACGTCTCGCTCGGGTTCCCTGACCCGCGCAAGCCCAAAAGCAGATAAGACGACGGTGACCGCCGTCCGGATGAGCCTACTCCCAAGGCGCGCACCTCCAGGTCGGCGCATCTTGGCCAAGTTGCCGGGTCGGACGTCTGATGTCACCGGCACAGGCAGGAAATCAGCACGGGCGTGGACTTCATATTGCGCCGCGACGCGGGGCTGCTGAAGCGCCTGGAGGACGTCTGAATTATCGCCTCGAATACGACGACATCGCCGCCTTGCCAGATCTTCGCGCTGCGATGCACTGCCGGGCCACAACTGTCATGGGTGTGACGGCTCGTCCCTGCTGCACGTTCAACAAGTGGCAGCCGTAATATAGCACTTGAGTTGTAGAACACCTGAGTTGTATGATGGGCTCGATGTGGAATGTTGACGTGGGATTAGTTGAGCCGTGGCTGTTAGGTCTTGACCAGGACTCGTATGAGCAGATTGTTGCTGCATTAGAGCTTCTCGCTGAGCGCGGGCCTCAACTTGGTCGTCCTTTGGTCGACACGGTGGTTCGTTCACGGCATAAGAACATGAAGGAGCTGCGGCCGGGATCGAGCGGGCGGTCGGAACTGCGGATCCTGTTTGCCTTTGATCCGGAGCGGCGGGCGATCCTGCTTGTTGCTGGGGACAAGGCGGGCAACTGGAGCAAGTGGTACAAGACGAACATTCCGCTTGCTGATGACCTGTTTGATGATCATCTGAGGATTCTGAAAGGAGGGGCATAGTGGCGAAGTCCATGGAGGAACTGCTGGCAAAGCGTCCGGTTGACCGGGCAGCTGTGAATGCCCACAAGAAGCGCATGGTCGATGAGGTCCGGGCCTACCGGCTTCGGGAGCTCCGTGAGGCCTCTGAGCTGACGCAGGTCGAGCTTGCTGGGCGCCTGCATGTCAGCCAGAACAGGGTGTCCCGCATCGAGCACGGTGACATTGATCGTGCCCAGGTCGATACTTTGCGAAAATACGTCGAGGCGCTGGGTGGCCGGCTTCGTGTCGAGGTTGAACTCGGCGACGAACGAATCCAGATCGCCTGACGAAGCGACTCCGAGCGATCCCCGGCGGCAGCCGTCTGCCCGGACAGCGAGGTCTAATAGGTTGGAAAAGAGGTGTGCACATTGTGCACATCTTGGGCTTCGGATGGGGTCGTACTGGGGGCGGTCTGGGGCGGATTGCGGAGGTTTTCGGGATTTCCCAGTGTTTGCAATGGCCGGAGTCCGGTTCGAGTCCCATCTTGGGCACGTGTTTTCCCTGTTCAGGGGCTTGTTTGCCTCTGAGTGTGGACATTTTGTGTTGTGAGGGGCCCTCCGGGGGCCTTTCTTATTGGTGGCCGGTGGTGTGGCCGGCTGTCTCCGTTCCTGGTGCTTGTGCTTGAGTGTTTGGTCTTGGGTACCTGTTCATGGTCCCCCTTGGCCTGGATAGCATGATCTGAGAACGTTCGGCGGAAAATTTCTCTGCTGCTCGACATTGGTTGTTCATCCCGTTCCTCCTTTCTGGTAGTGGTGGGCTGTTCTGCTTATTCATGGTCGGCCTGAGGTGGAACTGCATGACCTTCTTCAGTTGCGGAGTCGTCTGTGCCGCGTTGCCTGTTTCTGCCTCCATGCCTGTTCATGGCAGGGCTTCCGGATGGCTGCATGACTGTTGTGGCTCTGTGAGGGATGCCAATTGGGGCTAGTCTCTGCAGCCCTTAGAGTTCCGGGCCTGCAGATTGAACATTGGGCGTGTCAGTGGTGTCGTGCCGCCGGCGCCGGGCATGTTCATGAGCCGACTAATGTTTGGACGTGTCAGTCCCGGACCAGGAGAACGCCATGAACAGCAGTGATACAACATCCCGCAGGTCGCCAGTCATCGCCGTCGTCGGGGCAACCGGCAACCAGGGTGGCTCCGTCGTGCAGGCGCTCCTGGGAGGGGACGTGCGGGTGCGTGCCCTCGTCCGCGATCCGGGCAAGCCTGCAGCACAGGCGCTGGCCGCCGGCGGCGTTGAACTCACGGTCGGCGATCTGACCGACCCGGCAGCACTCGACGCCTTCCTTGACGGGGTGGATGCAGTGTTTGCCATGACCACGCCGTTCACTGACGGCCCCGAACAGGAGACCGCCACCGGCATTGCGATCGCCGATGCCGCTGCCCGCGCCGGGGTACGGCACCTTGTGTACAGCTCCGTCGGTGGTGCCGAACGGGAATCCGGCGTCCCGCACTTCGAGAGTAAGCGCCGTGTCGAGGAGCACATCGAATCACTCGGCATCCACCACACATTCCTGCGACCAGTGTTCTTCATGGACAATTTCGGCCGCTATTCGACCAGTGTTGAGGACAGGCAGATCGTGGTGCGGATGGCCATGCCCGGTGACATTCCGCTGCAGATGGTCGCCGTGCGTGACCTCGGGAAAGCAGCCGCGGCCATCCTGCTGGGTGGAAGCGCCGTCGAGGGTTCCAGTGTGGAGGTCGCCGGCGATGAGCTCACGGGTTCGCAGATCGCCCAGGCCATGGGGGAGTTCGCCGGTCTTCCCGCAAGGTACGAGGCGTTGCCGCTGGAAGCGGTCGCCTCGTTCGGGGACCAGGCCGCGATGTTCCGCTGGTTTGCCGAGACGCCTGCCTACCGGGCCGACTTCGCCGCCACCCGCGCCCTCGTGCCCGACGTCCTCGATTTCCCTGGCTGGCTTGCCGCGTCGGGCTGGAAACCTGCCGCCTGACGCAGCTTGGCGCTGCCGGGCTGGGTCGGTGCGTCATCCCGGTGCGGGTGCCTTCACCGGCCGGGAACCAGCACTGGGGTTCGTGGAGCTATTCGAGGGGAGGTAGAGGCACAAAAAATGGGCGCGGGAAGATGCCCTCCGCGAGTATCGGGCCGATCAGCCCCAATAGACACTAGGCTGCGGGCATGGGGCGATGGGGAAAAGACGGGCAGCGCTGGCCTTTATGGACGGGAGCGGCCGGCTTCCTGCTCGTTGTGGGATACGCAGCTGTCGGAGCGTTACAGGTTCTGGTGTGGAACCCTCTGGCGGCCGTCCCGGGCGTCACGCTGGCTGAAATCCAGGCAGCGATGGACCGGGCGAATGAATCGCTTGCGGCGCCGGCGGTTCTTATCTGGGCAGCCACTGGGGTGTTGCTGGCGGCAGCAGTTCTGGTTGCTGCATTGAACCGGTCGATTTCAGGAAGAACCAATGCAGTCTTCAACCTGTTGCTCCTCGCGCTGGCGGCACCGTCACATTGGATGGCATCCTTTCCCGCCGGGATGGGGCTCGCTGACACCTTTGACATATCGGGCGGCGACTATGCGCCCTGGGGCAAGATTCTTTACGCCGTCAGTGCGCTGTCGTTGGTAGCGGTGCTCATGCTTGTCGTCCGACGGAAACGCAGACCGGCTGCATAAGTCCATCCGGCTGTGGCAAGTAGGACCGACACGTTGGCCCTCGCTCGCCCCAGCCTGGGTTTCATGACCAGTCCCGCAGGATTCTCCAAGGTTTTCCACGGCCATCTTCCCCGGACGATGGCTTGCTGTGAGCATCGACGGGTACCAGGCAGAGCCCGCGCCGGGCCTGTTCCTGACCTTCGCCCCGGCAGCACATTCCTCCGCTGAAAGCATCTGAACCGGGCGTCGTGCCTCTCGACTGGGGCGCCTGATCGGAGGACGATTAAGGAGCATCGTTTCTTAGGAGGTCACCGATGTGCGGTTCGTACAGCAGGGATTTCCGTCGCGACGCCAGGAAAGTCGCCACGCGGGAAACCGACAAACGCCCCGAGCGCCACGCCGAGGCCAAGGACTTCAGGTTCTGGGCCTTCCCATGGCGCCGCAGGGAGTCCACCGTCCAGGAACCCGAGAAGGCTCCCGATAGGACCGGCGAAAAGGTGTAGTTCAGTGAGTAAAGGGGCAGCCGCCAGGGCTGCCCCCTTTACTGTGGACACCTCGAATAGGACCGATGAGCAGTCCCACGCGGGACCTCTGAACCGGGCGGGCACCAGCGCTGGTACTGGTGCTGCTCATAGCGGCCCGGTTCCTGCCGCAGGTCGACTTTTCGGACGCCGAGCAGCAGCCATCCAGTCGAAGTCCAGGAGCGGACGTCGCTTCACGGGAATCCTCAGCGAACGAAGAACGAGTTGATCTCCCCCCGGACGACCGGTTCGGAGCCGTCCTCCCGCTGGCCCACTTCGGGCGCCACCGTCGATTGCCCGAGAGCAGAGCCCTCAAATGACGGCCGGGGCGGCACTGACGGCAGAGACGCTGACACGAACGTAATAGCAAGCTTGCTTACGTTCAAGTTCGCTGCCTCACAAATCAGCCGCCTTCGCGGCCCCAGGGACTCATGCGGTGACCCGGCAGTAGAGGGAAGTCCGGATCCAATAGGGTCAGGGCTTTCCCTCTTTCCTGCAGTTTCTATGGCTTGAGGAGGACTTTGGTGTAGCCTTCTACGCGCTTGTCGAATTTGTCGTAGGCGTTTGCGGCCTCGTTGAGCGGGACCTCGTGCGAGACGATCCAGGACGGGTTGGACTTGCCGCGGATAATGAGGTCACGCAGTTCCCGGTTGTACTTCTTGACAGGGCATTGGCCGCCGGCGATGCTGATTCCCTTGGTGAAGGCTTCGCCGTAGTTGAAGGCGATGCGGCCCTCCTTGGCCTGGTCGGTGGCGGCGCCCGGATCTTCCGGGACGTAGACGCCGACGACGCCGATGTGGCCGGTGGCGCGGACCGCCTTGACCAGGTTGTCCAGGACCATCTCGGGGTGCTCCTGGCCGGTGTGGTCGTGCGCCTGGTAGCCGACGGCCTCGATGCCGCAGTCGGCGCCAAAGCCGTCGGTGCCGTCCATGATGGCCTCGGCCGGGTCGGTGTCGGCGAAGTTGATGGCCGTCGCACCGATCTCGGTGGCCAGGGCCAGTCGGTCGGGTTCCTTATCGACGACGAACACTTGCGACGCGCCCTTGAGGAACGCGCTGTGGGCGGCCATCAGGCCGACCGGGCCGGCGCCGAAGACTGCCACGGACTTTCCGGGAGCCACCAGCGCCGATTCGGCACCGTGGTAGCCGGTGGGGAAAATATCGGAGAGCATCGCGAAGTCATTCTCGTGCTCCTTGCCTTCCGGCAGTTCCAGCAGATTGAAATCCGCCCACGGAACCCTGAGGAGTTCGGCCTGCCCACCCCAGTAAGGCCCCATCTTCGGGTAGCCGTAGCCGGCTCCGGGCTGCCCGGACGGATTGGCCCGCAGGCATGCCGAGGTGTAGCCGTTGTTGCAGTTCCGGCACGTCCCGCAGGCCAGGTTGAACGGGACCGATACCCTGTCGCCGACCTTGATCCGGTCAACGGCCGGGCCGACCTCCTCCACGATTCCCATGTTTTCGTGGCCGAGAACCATGCCGGCATCCAGAGCCGCGCGTCCCTCGTAGGGGTGCAGATCCGAACCGCAGATATTCGCGGTGGTGATCCTGATGATCGCGTCCAGCGGACCTTCAATTTTGGGATCCGGGACTTCTTCGACGGCCAGCTCGTAGGGGGCCTTGAATACAACTGCCTTCATTGCTTCTCCTTCTCCTTGCCTTTTGCCGTGGCCTCCCGGCTCCTGACCGGAACCAGGGCGTCGCCTCGACGTTGCTGACGGGGACATTCCAAAAGATAGTAAGCAGGCTTAGCTTATCACTGAGGGTTCCTGCATCGACCCTGTGGAGGAGCAAGCGGCAGGAGCGCCCAAGGTGCCAGGGTCACTGCGGTGCAGGTGCGCCCCCGTGCCGTAAGGGTGCGGAACCTTGACCCCGCGTGTCGGGGAGCGGTCGGGCGCGCGGGAAATGCTGGCTGTGAAGGCGGCACGTCCTGCCGTTTGGAGGCAGCTCCGTCAAAACTCACCTGGGCTCACTGCGCGCTGCCCCGGCCGTCGAAACGCTCAGTCACCTTTCCACAGCAGGCAAGCGGACCGCCGGCAGGCCCGGGCTGACCGGCAGAGTATCGGCGCGCGCTGGTTAGTGGGGCAGTTCCATCTGGAAGCCGCACCGGCAGTGAAGAAACCTGGTTTGCAGGTACGCGTCCAGGAAGCCAGCCGGGCCAGGTTGGGTGTGAACCGGGCTCTTCAGTTGCCTGCGCGCCACGTCCGAGGGGGTCATGGGTTCTCCACAGTGAATGTAGGTGGCGCCGATGTGAACGACGTCGTCGCCCGGACCGAGGTAGCGGGCCAGGACCGGTGCAAGGAGCTCTGCCGTGGTTGCCCGGACGCGCGGGCCGCGGCAGGAGGAACAGCTGAAGATCACTGCCAGGGAGCCACTGTGCTGATCGAGTACGGTGATTGATTCGGCGAGCAGGTGCTCGTCCGTGCCGCAGCCAAGTGCCCGAGGGGCGCGGCCCGTGGGGCTGTTTTCGGTTAGCACGGTAGTCGGTGCCCGACGGGATTTTCGCCGGCATCAGACCAGGCTCGGGTAGCTGGACAGCAGGTAGTCTGCTGCGGCCGGCCCCCTCATGCGCAGGCTGTTGTGGCCGGGGTCCATCCGTTGCTGCATTGCCGCCCAGAATGAGCGTTCCCTGCGCGGTCGGGTTTGGGTGACGGCGCACCAGCTGATGTACAGCCCATAGAACCGGTCGCGCCCAAGGGTGGACTCCGAGTCAGGATCGCTGATGGTGGCGTCGTGAAGGAACTGGTCGAACTGTGAAACGGCCATGGCTGGCTCTTTTCGTGCCGGTGCAGGTAGGGCTGCCATGTGGCTGCAGCAGCCGGGCTTCGGCGCTCTGCACGTGTCACCGAAAGCTGTTCACCGGATCGCCGCTACACGGCCGGCAGGGCTTGCGCCTGTATGCTTACATTGTAGGCTTCATATGTAGAGAAGGTGAAGGGCAGCATCGGCTCTGGACGCGGTCCCGAGAGGCAGGCAGCCATCGTGGACAACGGCAACAACGGCAACAACGGCAACAACGGCAACAAGGGCGACAGCGGGGTCGGTTCCGGCCGGAAACCTCGGCTTAGCCGGGAGGTGGTGCTCTCCGCGGCCCTGGAACTGGTGGATGCTGAAGGGCTCGAGGCGCTCACTATGCGCCGACTGGGACAGAAGCTCGGCCGTGACCCCATGAGCCTGTACCGGTATGCCGAGAGCCGGTCCGCGCTCCTGGATGGGCTGACCGAAGTCGTCCTGGGCCAA
This sequence comes from Arthrobacter sp. NPDC056493, assembly GCF_042795115.1. NCBI lineage: Bacteria > Bacillati > Actinomycetota > Actinomycetes > Micrococcales > Micrococcaceae > Arthrobacter > Arthrobacter sp. NPDC056493. The sequence continues at coordinate 62,559 of NZ_JBHTSL010000022.1, forward strand.
CTGGCCGTCCCGCAGGGACAGGAGTGGCAGGCCACGCTGCGCGGCGTGGCCCATGACCTGCGCATGCTCGCGCTCCAACACCCCAACATCGTGCCGCTGCTCGTGACCCGGCCACTGTCCACCCCGCTGGGCCTGCGCCCGCCCGGCAGCGTCCGGCCGCTGGAGCAGATCCTCGCCCTGCTGATTGACGCTGGCTTCACCCCCGTGGACGCCCTGCACGTGTACAGGGCGTACTACGCATTCCTCAACGGCCACTTGCTCAACGAGTTGCAGGAACTGGTGGTCGATCCGGATGAAAACGAAGCGGTCCTGCGGCTGGGCCTGTATCACCTTCCGGCCAGGGAGTTTCCATGGCTCAGGGCACTGGCCCCGGCACTGGCCGACTATGACGGAGCCCGGGAACTGGACGAAGGACTGGGCATTCTCCTCTCCGGCCTCGCTGCACGACTGACACCAAAGGACGGGTAGCGGCTTTCGGAAATTCTCTTTTGGGGACGTTCCGGAATGCCGGGGGATTCGCGCGTTCCCTGGCCTCAGTACTGGCGGGTACATAGATGGCCGCTGGCGACGGCCTCTATCGGGGGACTAGTCCGGACGCGCTCGATCGGGGAACCAGTAATTGACGGATCCAAGCACGTCAATCATGTCGGGTCTGTCATCGAACTTCCGGTACTCTGCCTCGCCACGTAGACGCGCCTCATCGTGCACATCTACTGCCCCCACGCCGTCCGGCGCGTGGCCGAACCCGGCGTCGGCCCGGCAAGATGGTGGTGGGGCCGGTGGTCAGGCGTCTGCGCCTTGAGTGAAGTAGTTGTAGGTGTCGTAATAAGTGATTTTGGGCGGTCGGGAATCCCCCCTTCTGCGCTGTAAGGGCCGATCTGGTCCCGGGCGAAGGCATCGTAGAGCTCTCGGGACTTCCAAACATCCGTGACGAGTATTCCGTAGTCTGTCCCGACTACCCAGTGGGACAGCGCGCCGGCCGGGCCCGGGCCTCCCCGCGTGAGTCCCATTTTTCAATGACCTGGTCGTATCGCTCCAGTGTTGCGCCGTGGAACTCCATGATGACTGCAACGGCCATGTCCTTCAGGTCTATGCCACGGAACGTTGTTTGTCTCGTGTAAACCAGAAATCCGTCGTCGTGTCTCAGGGCGGGCCAAACCTGATCTGCTCCGCCAAACGCGATGCGAGCGAGCGGCCGGAAGGTGACATAGCCTGGTGACGGGTCCTTGTCCGGTCATCTGGAGACTACACGTTCAGGAGCACAGTCGTTTGGGTTCCAGCATGCTTGAATCCCGTGCGAAGGGCTGTGCGGATGGAAGCACATTGTCCGTTCTGGCACGCCACTGCGGGACGAGGCCCAATTCCATGGCCTGGCCCACGGCAATCGAAACGGCAGCGGCAGCATGTCCCTGCTGCCGCTGACCAGGTGCGGTGAGGACACCCATATGCGCCAAGCTCGCTTCCCAAACGTCGTATCTGCATCCTGCCAAAGGAAGTGGCGTCGGTCCATCGCCGTCCGACAGAACGAACGTATGCTTCATCTTGCTCAAGCCGACTTCTGCCGCGTCGTACTGAGAGCAGGCGCGCTCCAACGCAAAAGCATGTTCTGCATCGCTGCTCGCGGTCGGAGCGGGGCCTGGGACGGATGGCACGGTGCCACAGAAGTAGAGTCCTGCCTCGCCCAGCGGCTGTCCGCCATGCGGAGCGCTGATTTCCAGAAGTTTTGCATGACTTGCGAGCTCTTGGTCGGCGAGGTCGCGAGCTACTTCAATGGCCCACTTTGGTCCAAGCACAACGCCTACCCCGAACAACGAAACAAACATGAGCACGGAACTATCGCTTTCTAGCGGGGCCAGCCGCCGCTGTCTGGTATGTTGCCGCGACGGCGGCTAACGAAGTGGTTAGTGAGAGTACCGAGGTCGCGAGAACAGGGGGTCATTGGCAATGCGACTCAAGGTAGTACGTCCGAGTTTGCTCATTCCCGGGTTTGATTCCTGGTAGTACCAGACCAAACCCATCGCCTGCTGGAATGCCCATGCAGCTCCGCGCCACCATTGAAGATCATCGCTGGCTAGTTCCTTGCGTAGGAGTGCTCGCCTGTTGTGATCGAGCATGTGCCATGCTGCGACGAGATCCAATGAAGGATCAGCAGGGGCGAACCCTCCACCATCGAGCACGCCGACCAGCCGGTCTTCGTCAACGAGCAGGTTGCCGGGAATCAGATCCCCGTGATTCATCACGATAGATCCAGCAGCTGGCAGGATTCGGAAAGCTGCCCACAGCTCGCGAAGATGTTCGACCGGCAGCAGGCCCTCACTCTTATGGAAGCAAAGCTCCATCCACTCATCGGAGTCCTGCAAGTCCCCGCCGTGTCCGGATCCAGTAAATCTCCGGCCCTTGGTGTCCGCGGCGCTGAGGGAGCGGATCAGTGCGGCGAGGTCATGCGCGAATCGGCCGGACTGCGCCGAACCCTCGGGCGTTGCAACAGTTCCAGGCAGCCAGGTCTGCACTGACCACGGCCGGGGATAGCCGTAGCCGGGGTTTCCAATCGCAACTGGGACCGGTGTGGGGAAAGGACAGGCACCGCCAAGCTCTCGCATGGCCTCGGCTTCGCGAGCGAGCTGAAACCTGGTTGTTGCTAGATCAATGGCAAGGAGTGGGAATCGGGCGGTGAGGTCTGTACCGATTCGAAAGATGGCGTTTACCGTGCCCGCCGTAGCCATGCGGTGGACGCGCTCATGACGCCACTGAGGAAACTGGCCAGCGATGAGCCTGCCGACAACGGCCTCATCAATGTGCAGCTCCCCTTCGTGCATTCCCATAAGGCGACGGTAGTCGGTTTCACGAGTCGCACCGAAAATGACCGGCTTACGGGCGGTGAAGCGGCGGCTGATCTAGGGCTGAACGGCGAAACCTCAACGGTCCCCTGAGCCCCTCGGTAAGCTCTACGGATGCAGATACGCGAGGCGAACCTGGACAACTTAGAACGTGCGGGCGTGATCTGCGATGCCAGCGACCGCGCACGCTGGACGCGAGAAATAGTTGCCCCGATAAGCGAGCGGGCCGTGCTGGTAGCAGCCATACAGGATGAGATCGTCGGCGTAGCCAAAACCCAGTTCCACGGTGAGCCGGATGGCGAAGCCCCTACCGGCCACTATTTAGGGGGTGTCATCGTCTCTCCGAATTCCCGCCGGCGGGGAATTGGTTCTGCTCTCACCCGTGCACGTGTGGAGTGGATCTGGTCTCGGTCTTCGAGCGTTTACTACTTCGCGAACGAACACAACACGGCTTCCATCAGAATGCACGAGGCTCTGGGTTTCCAGTTCGCGGGTCGGTTCGCAGAAATTCGTGGGGTGTCAGCCGATGATGGGCGATCGGAATTGGTGCTCTTTCAAGCGTGCCGGTAGACGGTCCTGTTCAGGCTGGGCACTAGGTGGTCCAAATGCGGTTCCCGCGCGGCTTCGGACCCCAATTCGGGCTCTCGTAACCTCTGCATGTCGAATCCCTAATGTTTCGAGCCGCGCCTTCCCGGGCACAAAGAAAGACCAGCCGTGCACCGTCTTGGTCTGGCTCGCGCCCAACCCGTTAATCACGTGTCGAAGAGAAGGCTCGTGGAGGCTGCCACCCCTCCTGCTCGCGGATTGCTCGCTGGATCCGCAGACTGATCTCGCGCAGCTGACGCCGTTGGGTTTTTGTAAGCGGCTCCAGGACTAATTCGTTGACCGTCCGGGCTTGTACGGGATTGGCCTTTTCGAGCATCTCAAGCCCGGCCTCGGTCAGGGTGGCCAGGGTAGACCGCCCATCCAACGGGTCTCGGGTGCGCTGGACCAGCCCCCTGCCTTCAATCCGCGAAATGGCCCGGGACAGCCGCGAGAGGGAGCTGTTGGCATAGCCGGCCAGTACGGTCATCCTCAGCGCGTGGTCCTGCGCATCAGCCAGTGCGAACAGGATGCCGTACTCGAAGTGCGTGAGATCGAAATCGCGAACCAAGGGAGCGTCGAGGGCGGGCGGCAGCCACTCCAATACCGTCGCAAGGGCCGCCCACGTCGTCAGGTCATTCCCTGCGAGTTGATCGAGGGCGGAGTAATCACTCATCCCCACAGGCTACAGGATTACTTGACTGGGCAAGCAAAGTGTGGCTACTTTTACTTGCCTGAGCAAGTGAAACGAAAAGGTAACAGACCATGGATATGCATTTGGCAAACAAGCGAGCCTTCATCAGCGGCTCAACGCAGGGGATCGGGTATTCGATCGCGAAGGCGCTTCTTCGGGAGGGCGTCGCGGTCGTTATCAACGGCCGGGATGCCAGCCGGGTCCAGCTGGCAGTGAAGAGCCTTGAAGCCGAGGTGCCCGGCGGGAGGGTGGCGGGCATCGCGGCGGACTTCACGGAGGCCACCCATGTGCAGCGCCTGCTCGATTCGCTCGGCGGTGTCGACATTCTGGTCAACAACGTCGG